>CACZRT010000084.1 GCA_902783585.1 uncultured Lachnospiraceae bacterium
GTGTCCTTGCGCTTATACGCTCGGACTGAAAATTCAATATCTTTAAGAATTTTCGGGGTTGTCTTGTTGTTTAATTATCAAGGTTCTTTGTGTTCTGACGTGTTGTCTTACCGCGTCAGCAAGAACAATAATAACACTAGGAAATATAGAAGTCAAGAGGATTTTTAAAGGATTTTAAAGTTAGTTTTCTTGTCGAATTTGTGTATATTGTGTATACAATAATACACAATTTCAAACGATTGTTATTTCAACTCTCCAACCACTGATCTCTCCCATTTAAATCAGACATGTTTGCATCAGACCTATTTGCATCAGACCTATTTATGTCGGGCATATTATTATCCGGCATATTAATATCCGGCATATTGATATCAGGCTTATTGTCTTCTTCATGAAATCTTAAACTCTTTCCTTATTTATTCTTAAATCCATATGCGATATACTAACCACGAAAGCTTTCAAAATAACAATGCGTTATCACATATGAATCCATAACGCATCTGACATTCGGGGAGGATACCATGTATAACATACTGATCTGCGATGACGACAGGGACATCGTGAATGCTCTTAAAATCTATCTGTCAAACTCAGACTACGTATTATATGAAGCATATAACGGAAATGAGGCTTTGGACATCATTCAAAAGCAGGAGATCCATCTGGTCCTTCTGGATATTATGATGCCGGAATTAGACGGGATCCACACGCTCACCAAGCTTCGGGAGATTACCAATATCCCAGTCATCCTGCTGACAGCCAAGAGTGAAGATATCGATATCATCTTAGGCTTAAATGCAGGCGCAGACGATTATATCACCAAGCCTTATAATCCGATGGAGGTATCCGCAAGGGTTCGCTCCCAATTAAGAAGATATTTCAAATTAGGCAGCAACCCGGTTCACGAAGCAGTCCTGCGAATCGGCGGAATCGAATTAGACGACAAGGCAAAGCTTGTCACCTTAGACGGTGAGCAGGTATCCCTGACACCCAAGGAATATGAGATCCTTAAATTACTGATGTCCAATCCGGGCAAGGTCTATTCGCCAAAGGAGATCTATCATCAGATTTGGAAAGAGAAGCCTCTTGGAGCCGACAACACGGTTGCCGTACATATCCGGCATCTTCGTGAAAAATTAGAGATCAACCCTGCCGAACCGCGCTATATCAAAGTTGTTTTTGGTCAGGGGTACAAGATTGAGAAAGGACGAGATCATGAAAACGCTTAAAAAATTCTTCTATACGAATATCGGAAAACACATTTTATTTATTCTGACGATTCTTTTCAGCAGTCTCTTTATAGCCTGTCTGATCGGAATTATCTGTCTTGATGTAGGACGCTTCTATTACGATAGTGAACAGACCATCTACGAACGGCAGATCTCCGGTCTCCTTCGCGGAACCGCTTACCGGCTCATTGCGGATTCCAGCCACAAAGAAGGACTTCCGGATACCTATTATTACGGTGCATATTATAATGAAGATATTGCTCCGGATATTGATTATCTCATCAAGAAAGAAGACGGAACCATCGTTGCCAGCAATATTCTGGATGAATCCTCGATGAACTCCTCCTGGGATTATGCCGGAATCTTCCGCATTACCAGCCCCAAGAAAGACACTGAGACATATGGTGTCAGTTCGGAAGTTGCATTTATTGCAGATGTATATCCTGACATTGAACCAAAAACCTTGTCTTCCTATGATGGTATGTCAGATCAGATTGCTGACTGGATACAACGTGATTATTATATCTTCTATGCGAATGTTCACCCTGATTCCAATGCAAAGAACATCTTATATATAGAATACCGTGCCATTCATCTGCTGTATCAGCTTCGATTTCTGATCTATCCGATTGCCATCCTGTCACTGATCCTGATTGTCATCCTGTTCGTCTCCCTCATGAAAGTGTCAGCACGCCGTCCGGATTCCGATGAGCTCCATCCGGGGCCATTGCACCGTATACCGTATGATCTTCTATTCACTGCCACGATCACACTGATCATCATTGCTTATGCAGCATTATTAAATGAATACTATGAAACAAGCAGCTTTCTCATTTTTACGCTGATTCTTCTTAGTGTGATAACCCTGTGTATCCTCCTTGGACTATGCATGGAACTGGCTGCACGTATCAAGGATCGGAGTCTATTACCGAACTCCCTGATCGGACGTTGCTTCAAACTCATATGGAAGGGGCTGTGTCTGCTTTGGAAGGGCATTCATTCTATTCCCATGATATGGCGTACTGTGATCATTACCTTCTCCCTTGCAGCTATCAATGGAATTATATTGATCATAGCGTATGACACCATAGAAGGTGCAATCATTCTATATCTGTTGGAATGCATTCTGGTTATCCCGCCGATCCTGTATCTCGCCATCCAGCTTCGCAAGCTGCAGAAAGCAGGAATCGCACTTGCGGACGGAGATTTGAACTATCATACAGAAACCAAAGGCATGTTCTGGGATTTCAAAAAGCATGGTGAAAACTTAAATGATATCGCAAAGGGTATGACGGCAGCTGTCGAGAAACAGATCAAAAGCGAACGCATGAAGACAGAACTGATCACTAATGTATCTCATGATCTTAAGACACCTCTGACATCCATCATCAGCTACTCTACCCTGATCAGCGAAGAACCTTGTGACAACGAGCATATCCATGAATACTCAGAAGTATTGGTTCGTCAGTCGGAACGTTTAAAACGATTAATTGAAGATCTCGTAGAGGCATCCAAGGCAGCAACCGGCAATTTGGAAGTCCTGCTCGCCCCTTGCGATCTCTCGATTCTAATCCCACAGGTTACCGGAGAATATGAACAGCGGTTAAGCGACAAGCATCTTGCCCTGATGGTTAAACAGCCGGAAGAACCAATCCATATTCTCGCAGACGGTCGCAGATTATGGCGGGTTCTGGATAATCTGATGAATAATATCTGCAAATATGCACAGCCGGAAACCCGTGTCTATCTGACACTTGAGCAGAAGGATCAATCTGCTGTTATCACATTTAAGAATACCTCTTCCGCAGCCTTAGATCTTACTGCGGATGAATTGATGGAACGATTCGTACGTGGAGATTCCTCCCGTAATACAGAAGGCAATGGACTCGGCTTATCCATCGCCAAAAGTCTTGTTGAACTGCAAAAGGGCACCTTCGATCTTGTTATCGACGGGGATCTGTTCAAAGTCATACTGACATTTCCGGTTGCGGAATGTCAAACGGTTATATAACTTTTA
>CACZRT010000085.1 GCA_902783585.1 uncultured Lachnospiraceae bacterium
GACATATTGGCAGCCGATACAGATTTTGATGAGACGGACATCTATACAGAGGACGGGAAGGATAATATTCATGTTATTCGGGAGGAGTATTCTGTATCGAAGAAGAATGGGACAGAATATGATACGGAGATCCTGAATCAGATTCTTGCAGATATCCGTAATTATGATGAGTATCTCTATGTGGATTATGATTTCAGTGAGGATTCCTATATTACGGTTATTTCCGGTAAGGACGCAGCGTTTGGATTTGACTCGGGCGATATGACGCTTGTCTATTCTCCGTATGAGGATAAATTCTACTCGAGCTTCTATGGTTGGTATATGGTTCCGGATGAAATGTATTTTCTGTCTCAGTATATGCCGTCGGATCTTAGTATGTATTTTGAAGGTGCGAAGGGAAATGAGGTCTATAAGATCGGTCAGGAACTGCCGGGAGAGACGTTGTTCTGGCTTCCGTTTGCCGACCGGAATTCTCTTCTGCGTGTGAAGCTTGGGGAGAATTATGAGGAGTATCTGTATGCGTTTCGGAATCTTCGGAATCGGCAGCAGAACTTTGTATATTATGTGGAGCTTGCGGACAGAACCTATGGCAATGTGAATGCGCCGGAGGATGTCATGGGGCTTAACTATTATACAGTGATCACGAAGGTGAGCAGGGATGATATTGAAAATAATCATGATGGTTATCAGGTCGTGCAGATGAATTATGATAATGATTATCTGAATACTGAAATTGCACATGTATGGACGGAATATATGGCATCCCTCAGCATGCCGGAAGGGAATAGCCTGTATCTGGCGATCCGTCCGGACTACAGCTACTCAGATGAGTTTCGTGCCGGATATGAGAATTTCAAGCTGTATTACAGCTATATGATACCGGCATGTATTCTAACGATCCTGATGCTTGCGGCAACAGTGATCCTGGTACTGATATCGATCAAGAAGACCGGATATGTTGCGGGAGAATATGTTGTCTATTTTCTGGATCGGTGGCCGATCGAGGTCATGTGGCTGGCAATCTTTACTTCCCTGTTTTTCATGGCTCCTTGTCTGCTGCAGATATATAATCAGTTCGCGCAATTAATGGATAGAGGCTGGATTAGAGGGAATCTGACCGTAGTGCTGACGACCTGCGGAATCTATTATCCTATGGTGCTGTTAGGCATGACCGGTTTCTTAAGTATGGTACGAAGACTTCGGGTGAAGGAATACCAGAAGATCAGTATCTTCCGGGTACTCGGAGGCAAGATATATGAAGTAATCCGTATGATCGCGGGTCAGCGGAATCTGGTGGCACAGACGGTGGAGCTGTATCTCGCATATTGGCTGCTTTTGATCATCAGTGTCTTTATGATCCTGGCGTTGTCGGGAGTATGGCCGTTTCTGGGATTGTTCCTTTTCATTCTGCTGCATATCGGTATGATGATCCTTGCAATCCGTAAGGCGAAGGGGGAGCAGATGATCCGGACGGTGACACAGGAGCTTGCAGAGGGGAATCTGGAGGTGGAAGTACCGAAGGGGAGACCGCTCGAGGTGGAACGACAGATTCTTGAGAATATTGAACATTTGGGAGACGGACTTCATACCGCTCTGGAACAGAGTATCTATGATGAGAGGATGAAGGCGGAGCTGATCACGAATGTGTCGCATGATATTAAGACGCCGCTTACCTCGATCATCAACTATGTAGATCTGTTGAAGCGGGAGGATATTGATAATGATGAGGTGCGCCATTATATAGAAGTGCTGGATCAGAAATCCCGCCGCTTAAAGCAGCTGACCGAGGATCTGGTAGAGGTGTCGAAGATCTCCTCCGGCAATATAGAGTTAGAATGTATGCCGATCGATCTTGGAGAGCTGGTACGGCAGTCGATGGGTGAATTTCAGGACAAATTTGAGGAACGCAAGCTGCAGATCGTAGATAATATCTCGGACGAACCGTGTATGATCTATGCAGATGGCAGGCGGACTTACCGCGTGATGGATAATCTGATGCAGAACGTCTATAAATATGCAATGCCGAATACGCGGGTCTATGTGGATCTGATGAAGTCGGAGGAAATGGTGATCTTCTCGATCAAGAATATTTCTCAGGCAGAGCTTAACATTGATTCCAGAGAATTGATGGAACGGTTTATTCGCGGAGATCAGTCGCGGAGCACGGAGGGGAGCGGCCTGGGCTTATCGATTGCGAAGGATCTGGTGCATATGCAGAATGGCGCCTTTGATATCCTGTTAGATGGAGATCTGTTCAAGGTTACGATCATGTTTCCGGTGATGACGACAGTATCGGAAGAGGAATGATCAAAGAATCTGGTTATAACGGGATAACATAGTAAGAATAATGAAGTCAGGTATAATTAAAGATTTTTTGAAAAAATAATCTGAGGCTGCCATAGTTTGACATTCGTTCATGATAAGGTGTGTATAACATCAAATCAGAACGGAGGACAAAGCTATGGAGAAGTATTTACAGGATACAATGCTTGGGACCTTTTTTGAGGAGGGAACCTTTGGTGACGATCATTCCCGGATCGGATGGATCGGAGGAGCAGGATATCTGATCACATTATTGATCTTTGTAACAGGACATATGAGTATTACCAAGCATACACAGCTGATGGTACTGCTGCTTTGGGTTGTTATTGATCTGACGATCAATGGGATCCGACATCTGTATATTCGTAAACATACAGACATGGATCCCGATTCTGAACATGAAGCACAAGAAGAAGATGCCCCGGATGAGGCATATATGGTATGTGCCCGTTAATGCTATTGCAAGGATTTTAACTTGTTATAGATATACTGAATGACATCTTTTCTGGTGATGATCCCGATGAATTTCCGGTTGTCGTCTATGACAGGAACGAAATTCTGATTCACGACCTTGGAGATCAGATCTTCTATGTCGGCGTTGATCGAGATAGGATCGTAGCTGACTGCACGTGGAATGGAGATCACGTTCTCTTCTGCGTCCGGAGTCTGTGCGCCGTCCGCGATCTTCGTGGAATAACGTAGGAAATCACCTTCTGTTATCGTACCTATATATTCTCCGTCCTCAGACAGGATCGGAATGGCGGTATAGGTGTGGGTCTGCATATCTGTCAAAGCTTTGCGGGCTGTGACATTTGATGATAGGTAGACTACTTCGTTTTTTGGTTTTAAGAAAAATAATATGTTCATATTGTATCCCCCGGAACAGATTGCCTTACCTGATATATAGTATACAGGAAAGGCATTTTTTTCTCAATAACATCTTCAAAATGAAAGAGATTTTTAATATAATTAGATGAGAGTGTTTCTAAGAACCGATAACTATATTGGAATATCGTGCAGAAGGATAAATGTTGCGAGCACGACAGTGATTCGGAAGGATGAATATTGCGGGTATAATAGCAGATATAGGGAAAGGATAAGAGCATGAGCAGAATACTAATCATCAGTGATTCCCATGGGTATAATGAATGGGTGGAAATCGCGATCAAACAGGCGCGTCCGTTTGATATGCTGTTTCATTGCGGAGATCTTCAGTGTCCGCCGGAAGAGATTGAGAAGATGGCGGGCGGTTCCTGCTATATGGTCAGAGGCAACTGTGATCCGAGGTTGAATCTGCCTTTGACGCAGGTGGTTGATGTGGAAGGACACCGGATCTATATGGCACATGGGCATACCCTTGGAGTGGGCTATGATCTGGATTCTCTGTTGGAGGAAGCGGCGGCTGTAGAAGCGGATATTGCCTTATTTGGTCATACACATCGACCGTATGTGGATATCGAGGATGATATCTATCTCTTTAATCCCGGAAGTGTATCCCAGCCAAGACAGGAGAGTCGGGAGAAGACTTATGGGATCCTGGAGATCAGCGATAAGGGGACGATCTCCTTTGAACACAAGGTGCTTGGCAAGAAACAGTTGTGAATTGACGGAGAGTTTGTTAAAATAATAAGAGTTTAAGAGGGTGTAATTCCGATCATAAGGATATGTGACCGGGTAGTCCTTATATGTTGTATTGTATGCATAGAATATACATGGGAGGAATCGATACATGGATGCACAGAATATATTTGATCAGAACGTGGAATATCTGATCCGGATCCGGGATGAAGTCTCAGAGTGCGATCAATTGGAAGCACAGAGAAAGGAGCTTCAGGACAAATCAGATAAGATGAAGAAGGCGATCTCACAGGAGGAGAAGTCGATCAATGATGAGATTAATTCTACGATCAAGAAGCGGAAGTCTGAGCTGGAGGGAACCTATGACACGCAGTTAGATGCCAGCCGTAAGAAGGTGAAGAAGGCACAGGATAAAAAGAATAAGGAGAAGTCTGAGCGTGTAGGACAGCGGGTTGATGTGGAGACCGCGGATGTTAAGGAGAGCAGCCGTCAGTTAAAGATCGAGTTAAAGACATTGTTTAAGCAGAATCATGTGCCGACCTTCTGCATGTCGGATCTGTATTATGCGTTATTTATGCCGAAGGGAATGAAGGAAGCAGTCATTCTTCTGATCTCGATTATCATCGGACTTGGCGGAATTCCTTGTGGAATGTATCTGCTGTTTGCGAAGGTCATAATGAAGGATGCACCGCTTAATAAAGCCGGAGTGCCGATTTCGCAGTCTTCGGTATTCATGGCGGTAGTGATCGCCTTAACCATCATTTTGATCCTTGCGATTTATTTTGTCATCTTCAATCTGACGAAGGTGAAGCACCGTGACACGATTGCAGAAGGAAGGAAGATCCGGAATCAGATTCTTGCAAATGAGAAGAATGTCCGCGCGATCAAGAACGCGATCAATAAGGATAAGGACGAAAGTCAGTATGAATTAGGCGAGTACGATGCGGAGATCGCGAAGTTCCAGAGTGAGATGGATGCTATCGCTGAGCAGAAGAAGGCTGCACTGACCGAGTTCGAGAGAGAGACCAAGGGCGCGATCACGAATGAGATCAACGGCAGACGGCTTCCGAAGTTAACGGATATGAAGAATAAGCAGGAGGCGGTAGAGGCAGAGAAGGAGATCCTTGAAAATAAGCATAAAGAAGCGTCTCTTGCGATCACCGATAACTATGTGAAGTATCTCGGCAAGAATGTGTGCAAGGTCGAGGCGCTGAATGACATTATCAATATCATGGTCAGTGAGGAGGTTGCCACCATTTCGGAAGGACTTGCCATCTACAAGGGTGAGGCTCCGCATAAGAACAGTGAGGGAGACGCCTAGATGCTCTCCGAGAGGATTTCAAGCGGCGGGAAATAATCCTCAGCGTGATTGATTCCCAGCGCAATGCAGTCAACCATGTTCATGACCGTGTACAGTCTTGTGTTTTGCAGAAGGTAGGAGCCGGGATGACCGGACAGGTTCACGATTCCGGTAATGGAGAGCTGCCCGATCTCAGGCAGGTTCTTGGCAATTCCCTGACCGGGTTTTAAGGGTCCCTGCTTCAGTGTGACATAACCGATGTGCTCCTTCGTTCCGAGAGAGGCGTCAATGGCGATGATATAAGGATCTGTATGATTCTCATAGATATGCTCCATCGTATCAATGAGATTGATCGCATGAACCGGATGCGCCAAAGTACCATATATATTGAAATTATTATTCGATGACCGGAGCCTGTGTCCGACTAACGGACCCAAAGAGTCTCCGGTCACGCGGTCTGTACCGATGCACAGGAAGATCAATTCTTGATCGGGTTTACGGGTTTCTTCTAATAGATAATATAATTCCCGGCCCAGAGCTTCGTAGGCGAAGGGATCTGCGGCGTCAAAATAAAATACTTTTTTCATGATCTATAAGCCTTTTCATTCAAGTTCTTGTCATAAAGAGTATGAACCAAAATTATAGATTTAGACATGTCACCTTTGCGGGAGAAGCATCGACTTCTGCCGCATTTTTTGCGTTATGCGGGGTTGATGACGGTTGGACATGCTATTTCGGGAAACATGCGATGAATTGAAACAGGGAATCGACAGGATTTGATAAAGATTCTTCTCATGCGGTGGTATGATTCGGGAAAACGCGAAAGGAAGGACGGGAGCTAGGCAATGATAGAAGTAATCTACGATCGTTCAGAAGAAGACACACCCAAAGGAGAAATTCAGGGAATTCGTCTCCCGAAGAATATACGGCAGGTGGGGACGCCGCAGGGCAGCAGGAAGATCTATGTGGAGGACTATGTGATCACCTATCTGAATCAGCTTGCCAAGCCGGGAAATACCTATGCAAGAGGAGCGATCCTGCTTGGAGAATATAAGCAGAGCGAGGGGCAGGGCGTCTTATTTATCAGCGGCGCGATCGAGGCGCAGAATGTGGAATTCGATATGGAGGAGACCGAATTCAGTAATGAGATCTGGAGTAAGATCTATGCGGAGGTGAAACGGTTCTTTCCGGATCTGGAGGTGGTGGGATGGTTTTTGTCCCGTATGGGCTTCACGACGCAGGTGAATGAGAAGATCACCAAGATGCATCTGGATAATTTTCCGGGACGGGATAAGGTGCTGTATATGATCGATTCCCTGGAGGAGGAGGACGCGTGGTACTTCTATGAGAACGGAGCTTTGAAGAAGCAGGGCGGTTATTACATATATTATACCAGAAATGATACGATGCAGAATTATATGATGACGCAGACCAGTCATATGGTGGAGTCTGAGACGGATATTGCCGAGCGGGATCAGGATCTCTTGGATGCATATCGTAAGCGGTTGGAGCAGAGACGGCTTCAGGCACCGGTTCAGGAAAAGAAGTCTGCCGGCTTTTTTTATGTGGCAAGCTCCCTTCTGACAGTTGCCTGTCTGGCGCTTGGGATTGCCGCTATCAGTAATTATGATCGGTTGAAGCATCTGGAGGTGGCGTTTGAACGCATGGCCGTCATGACAGATGGAGGGGCCCTGGCAAAGGAGGACTTGGAGGGAACGGAGGAGGCGATTCCGGTGGCAAATGTGATCACGGTCGATGCGAATGTATCACCGATCGAGGACTCCGATCGTTCCTCGGACAAGAAGGATACAAGTGCTTCGGATCATAGCGAAGACAATGCTTCTGATGACGATGACGCAAGCAGCTCTGAAGATACAGAAGTGGCATCCGATACCGGGCAGAGTACAGAAAACACAGCTTCCAACGCAGATACCGGAACGGATCAGCAGACAGAAAATGAGAATCAGACAGAGGCAGCATGGACAACAGCTGTGCCATCAGACGAGACGAATGAAGAACCGGAAGCGGTCGTTACGGTGGATGGTGTGAAATACTATACTGTAAAATCAGGGGATACCCTGTCTTCGATCAGCTTCTCCATGTATCATTCGATACTGTATGTAGATGATATCATTGATGCCAACGGATTATCGAGCGGCGATGATATTGCGGTAGGGCAGATCCTGATCATTCCGGATATATCATAGCCATTCTGGTAATTAATTGAACCGAATGCGTAGGTTTTATTGGACAAGCGGCCATTCTTGGTATAATATAGTAGAGGATAATATGAATGATATGAGGATCGATCATGGCAAAAGAGAAACGAAAGGATCAGCAGCAAGAGGCTGATCAGGATAGACAATCTACAAATAAAGTGATTCATTTTGGCGGACGGCAGATCAAGGTGGATGAAGAACAAGACGAGGAGACGGCGGAGAATTCCCGAAAAGGGTTTTCCATCGGTATGCTCGTTTTGATTCTTGTAGGCGGTGTTCTGCTGGGATTTCTGGCATTCTATATCGTCAACCGCACACGGGAGTATAATGATTTCGAAGTGCTTTCCGAGACTCCGGGAAATGATGCGACCCGTATGACTTATGAAGCATACAATGACAGTCTGATCAAATACAGTCAGGAGGGAATCACGTATCTTGACAAGGATGGTCAGGCCATCTGGGTGGAAAGCTATAAGATGAAGCAGCCGGTGGCAGTGGTGTCGGACAAGTATATTGCCGTTGCTGATCTGAATGGCAACAGTGTCTACATTTTCAATGAAAACGGACGCGTAAATTACATGGAGACGCCGTACACCATCTGTAATATTGACGTTGCCTCGCAGGGCGTCTTTGCGGTGGTCTTGGAAAATGAGACCGAGAATTATATCGAGATCTATGACAAGAACGGGCAGGAGATCGCTAAGCACCGGACGACGATCGCGGACAGCGGGTATCCGATGGATATTACACTATCCAATGACGGAACGAAGCTGATGACAAGCTTTGTTACGGTCAACGGTGTTACGGTTGAGAATTCCATTGCGGCATATAATTACGGAGATGTGGGGCAGAATGTTGCGGATCGTTTGGTGGGCGGATTCAATAATCTGGGAGACACCATTGTTCCGAAGATTGAATTCCTGTCCAATGACGTTGCCTGTGCATTTGGAGATAATCAATTTATCGTATACAGTATGCGGGAGAAACCGAGCGAGAAGGCGAGGATTACCGATTTTCAAGGGGAGATCCAGAGTATCTTCTATAACAGTAAGTATATAGGAGTTGTGGAACGAACCAGCTCCATGCTTGCGGACGATGCCGGTGATGAGAGCCTGTCTCCATATTTGATCCGTGTCTATAATACGAATGGCAACTTGCAGTTCTCTAAGCCATTGGAGTTTTCTTATAATTATTTATATGCGACGGAGGATGAGCTGATCGTGGTCGGAATGTCTGAATGCCGGATCTATGATTTCAGTGGAAGGCTGAAGTTCAGCTACAGCTTCCCGAAGGAGGTTGTGAACCTGATCCCGACGGGCAATCCGGAGCAGTATATCGTCGTATTTGATGATGCGACGGAAATGATTCATCTGTTGTATGTCGAGGAAGAGGATACGACGGAGGCACAGTAGCGGGAATGCCGGCACCGGTCCGCTGGATCAGAGGTTGAGTTGATGAACATCTTATTGATAATCGTAATCATCATAACGGGACTATGCGTATGGCGCGGGTTCGCGCGCGGGCTGTTCCGTACCGTACTGATCGCCGGCGCAACGATCCTGGCGATGGTGTTGTCTGCCTATGCGACGCCGTATGTGAGTGAGGCGCTTAAGAACTATACACAGATTGATGAGAAAATGACCGACTATATCGTGTCGACCTTGGAGCTGAATACGGAGCAGCTGATCACCACCAAGACGGAAGAGATGACGGCGATCGATAATCTGCGCGTGCCGGAGGCTCTGAAGATGGCACTTGTGAATCATAACAATTCTTCCATGTATGACTTACTTGGAATTCATGGCTTCTATGAATATATCGCACAGTATCTGACCGGATTCTTCATGAATTGTCTCGCGTATGTGGTGATCCAGGTCGTGCTTACGGTATTTCTGATGATTCTATTATATTCTACCAATCTCCTCAAAGAGATTCCGATCATTAATGGAATTGATAAGATGGGCGGCGTGCTGCTGGGGCTTGTTCAGGCGTTGGCGATCATTTGGAGTGTCTTTGTGCTGATCTCGTTATTCGGTAATACGGAGTTCGGTATGCAGCTCTATGATCAGATCAGCGGGAACTTCATTTTAAATTATCTGTATGAGCATAATCTTCTGTTGAATACCATCACTAAGATCGCGGGGCTGTAGCCGGCGAAGGATTGAATCAGAGGTTTATTCATGATATAATAGTGCGGTAAGATTTGATTGCGGAGGTATTCCTGCAAATCGGGTCATTCCATGGTTTTATGATCCATTGCAGCATATAGCCTGTGCATGCAGCATATACATATGAAGGAGGGAGCAATATGCCTGGGTTTACAAGTGGAGTTGTGATTGCAGTTGTTGTTCTGGTCGTCCTGCTTATCCTGTTTTTTCTGATAGGATATGTGAAGGCACCGCCGGATATGGCGTACATCATTTCCGGTTTTAAGAAGAAGTCGAAGGTGGTCATCGGGCGGGCCAGCATCCGGATTCCGTTCTTTGAGCGATTGGATAAGCTGAATCTTCGGTTGATCTCTATTGATGTTAAGACGAGTTCTGCAGTTCCGACCTCGGATTACATTAACATTAATGTTGATGCAACGGTCAATGTCAAGATCAGTAATGAACCGGATAAGCTGCGTCTGGCGGCAGAGAACTTCTTAAATAAGCCGACGGAATATATATCCTCTGTGGCACGTGAGGTGCTGGAGGGTAATGTCCGTGAGATCGTCGGTAAGATGAAGTTAGAGGAAATGGTTTCCGACCGTCAGAAGTTCGCAAATCTGGTTAAGGAAAATGCGGAGCCGGATCTCGCGGCAATGGGTCTTGATATTATCAGTTTTAACGTTCAAAACTTCGTGGACGGTAATGAGGTCATTGAGAACCTCGGTATTGATAATATTGTTAAGATTAAGAAAGCGGCAGCAATCGCGCGTGCAGAATCCGAACGTGATATTAAGGTAGCACAGGCTGCAGCGGATAAAGAATCCAATGATGCGGCTGTTGCAGCGCAGACGGAGATTGCTAAGAAGCAGAATGAACTGGCGATCAAGAAATCTGAACTTATGATGGATGCTGATACGAAGCGGGCGATGGCAGATGCTGCGTATGAGATCCAGAAAGAGGAGCAACGTAAGACGATCGAGATCACGACGGCGAATGCAAACATTGCGAAGCAGGAACGTGAGATTGAATTAAAGCAAAAGGAAGTATCGGTAAGAGAACAGGCGTTAGAGGCAGAGGTTAAGAAACAGGCAGAAGCCGATAAATATGCAGCTCAACAGCGCTCCGATGCAGCTCTGTACCAGAGACAGAAGGAGGCAGAGGCGAAGCAGTTCGAGGCACAGCGTCAGGCAGAGGCCAGAAAAGCACAGGCAGAGGCTGAGCGTTATGCGAAGGAGCAGGAGGCTGCCGGTATCCGTGCAGTCGGTGAGGCGGAAGCAGCTGCCATTCAGGCTAAGGGTATTGCAGAAGCGGAAGCCATGGAGAAGAAGGCAGAGGCTTATGCGAAGTACAACAAGGCTGCTGTGGCTGAGATGATGATCAAGGTATTGCCGGATATTGCCGCAAAGGTTGCGGAACCGCTTGGCCAGATCGAGAAAATTACGATCATCGGCGGTGGGGACAGCGCGAACGGTGTTAATCAGGTGGCAGATAATGTTCCGGTTGTCATGGCAAAGGTGTTTGAGAGCATGAAACAAACGACCGGTATTGATCTTGCTGAGATCATTAATGCAGATTCTTATGATGCCAAGGTGAACCGGAATATTAATGTGACAGGGTTAGAGGGCGTTACAGTCGTAACCAATCCTTCTAAGGATAATTCAAATGTGGAAGAGTAGGAACGAATTTCCGCTGAGACCCAATATAATACATTTAGTTGACTAAACAGTTTCATGAACGATGTGGGAGGGGATTTACCCCTCCCATTTCACATCCTTAACAGAATCAACCAATGTAAGCTTTGGAAGGAATTCTTCTTCCGGAACAAGGATGATCTCGCCATTCTGATAATAACTCCAATGGTCGACCTCTTTCTTCTTATTCCAATTCATTTCCGTAATACGATAGAATTGCTTTGGCTGGATCGCTTCGTGATTCCGCATAGCAGAAAAGCATTGCTCGAACAAATAATTTTCTAAAACAACTGATTTGACGACAAAGTCACGATTCGTTACGGCTTCGCAGATCTCGAGCTTGCATCTCTTGCGCGGCCGTTTTAATTTCTCATAGTATTGTTTACTGAAAAAGAGAATGATCAATAAGAATACAATACCAAACAGGATGCAGTTAATTATAATTCTGATCGCCGGACCCAGAACAAGAGAGTCTTCCATGATACTGACCGGATACAGGTCTATATAATATAGGAGTAAAGCCGAAATCGGAAGACCAATGATCAGTATAACGAATATATTCACGATCAGGGACAGGCGCTTGAGGTTCTTGGTATCCGCAAATACTCTGATTATATATGTAAGAATAGACACAGTGATCAGAGCGCATACCAGGTAGATCAAACCGGGAATGACAGGTTCCTCGAGCTTCAAAATCGGCGATTGAAAGCCGGGAATAAATGAGAACCATTGATTCAGCGTCTGAATCACACCGGGATCTCGTGCAATTGCGATCTGGACGACCAGACCCAAAACTGTGCTTGCGACAAATAAAATGATTTTACTAACTGTTTTCATAATGCTTCCTTTCTTATTAATGTATTTGAACAAATGGTAGCACTATATATGTCGAAAAGTCAAATTTTTACAAGAGTATTTTTTAATAATGAAGAAAATGGTTTTAATCATGAGGATTGGTCGTGAAATCAATGTAATGATAAGGAAGATGATCATAGTAGCAAAAAGGAGAATTGTTTTGAAAAAAATTCAAAAAAGGTGTTGACATTAGTATTTCACGATGTTATCATAGTTCTTGCTGACGCGGAAAGACAACACGTCAGAACACAAAGAACCTTGATAATTAAACAACAAGACAACCCCGAAAATTCTTAAAGATTTTGAATTTTCAGTCCGAGCGTATA
>CACZRT010000086.1 GCA_902783585.1 uncultured Lachnospiraceae bacterium
AAATTATCCATTTGTCCGGTACGCGCTGATCGTCAGTGTCCTGATCGCCTTATGTTCCTCTTTATTGGGAGTGACACTGGTGCTGAAGCGGTTCTCATTTATCGGCGACGGACTCTCGCACGTGGCATTTGGCGCCATGGCTGTAGCGGCGGTTCTAGATCTGACCGATAACATGATCTTAGTGCTTCCGATTACCATTCTGGCGGCTGTTCTGCTGCTGTGGACCGGTCAAAATGCCAAGATCAAGGGAGATGCGGCAATCGCCATGATCTCGGTCGGAGCCTTGGCAGTGGGCTATCTGCTGCTTAACAAGTTCTCGAAGTCCGCGAATGTATCCGGAGATGTGTGCAGCACCTTATTTGGCTCCACCTCGATCCTGACGCTGAAGACAGGGGAAGTGTGGCTGTGCGTCGTGCTGTCGATCCTGGTCATCGGAGCATTTATTTTCTTCTATAACAAGATATTTGCCGTCACCTTTGATGAAAGCTTCTCCAAGGCGGTGGGGACCAAGACGAATATCTATAACCTGATTATCGCCATCATTATTGCAGTCATTATCGTCCTTGCCATGAATCTGGTAGGATCGCTGCTGGTATCGGCATTGATCATATTCCCGGCACTGTCGTCCATGCGGGTGTTCAAGAGCTTTCTGTCCGTGACGATCAGCTCGGCACTGCTGTCGGTGGTATGCGCGCTTCTTGGAATACTGATCTCCATCGGAGCGGGAACACCGGTAGGATCGACCATCGTGGCCGTCGATATCGTGGCATTCGCGATATTCAGTCTGGTTGGCAAGCTCGCCGGTCGGGCGTAAGAAATCATCATAATGTAGTTATTGTGAAAGTAAGGAAGGAGTATCAGATGAAAAAAGGCATACTTGAAGTTCAATACAGCATGCATTCCCATTATAAGAAATGGCTTTCTCTCGGTCTTGGGCTCAGTCTGCTCTGTGCCATGACCGGATGCGGCAGCACCGAAGGGACGCAGAGCCGTACCGCAACTACAGAGAATGCGATCGCGGCGGCTATCAATGACCGCGGAACGGAAGAAGCGCAGAATAATGGAGGATCCGATGACAGTATATCCGATAATGGTTTGATCACGGATAATGGTGATCAGAGTGATAGTTCTGCGAATGTGGATGCGGGAAGTAGTATTTCGAATACAGATGCGGGAAGTGATACTGTGAATGCAGCTGTAGATGATCCTTCCACAAGCGCTGACGCAGCTGCAGATCTCAAATCCTCCACGCCGGGGATTGATGTCGATCTGACCGTCCTGTCCAGCACCATGATTTATTCCGAGGTCTATAACATGATGGCGGTACCGGATGATTACATCGGCAAGACGATCAAGATGGAAGGGGCTTATTCCTTCTTCGAGGATGAGACCACGGGCAAGCAGTACTACGCATGTATCATTCAGGATGCAACCGCCTGCTGCGCACAGGGAATTGAATTCGTGCCGACCGAAGACTTTCGTTATCCGGAGGATTTTCCGGAAGAGGGAGAAGATGTCACGGTCGTGGGAACATTCAGCCTGTATGAGGAAAACGGATTCCAGTATGCAACGCTGCTGGATGCGGAGATGCTATAATCAAGTAAATTGTTGACAGTCAAAAATAGCTGATATATAATAACTGAATAAGTTGGTGACGAGTGTCCATGAGCCCATTTTGTACGATCTTAAGATGGCTGCTTATGGACATCAACTATTAAAAGATAACCATAAGGGGTTATAATGAAGAAAGGAATCATGGGTCATGGCTGAGAAAATGATTATCACAAACGCTGGTTTGCAGGAGATGGAGGATGAGCTTCATCATTTGAAGGTGGTTACCAGAAAGGAAATCGCGCAGAAGATCAAGGAAGCAAGAGAGCAGGGCGACTTGTCCGAGAATGCAGAATATGATGCAGCGATGGATGAACAGAGAGACATCGAAGCTCGTATCAAAGAGCTGGAGAAGATGCTCAAGAACGTTGAAGTTGTCGATGAGAGCGAGATCGATCTGGACACCGTGAATATCGGCTGTGTTGTTAAGGTTAAGGATTTGGAATTCAAGGAAGTCATTGAGTACCGTCTGGTTGGTTCCAAGGAATCCGATATCATGAAGAATAAGATTTCCAACGAATCTCCGATCGGTAAGGCATTGATCGGCAGCAAGGTTGGTCAGACCGTTACCGTAGAAGCTCCGGACGGCGAATTCAAATATAAGGTATTGGATATTCAGAGAGCAAAGAAGTAATGTCCCGATCGTATAGAAACATGCAGAATCGGGAATAAGGAATCAGATATTCAAGGCAAACAGACTTCAATATAATGAATTATAGGAAGATTATTAAAGGAAGATTAATTATATGGCAGAGCAAAATGGACAGGCTAATCAGCCGAATAAGCAGGAAAAAGTACAGGATCTAAACCAGCTGCTGAAGGTTCGCCGGGAGAAGCTGGCAGAATTACAGGAAGCAGGAAAAGATCCATTTCAGATTACCAAGTATAACGTGACCTATCATACCGCAGAGGCGAAGGCGGAGTTTGAAAGCAAGTTCCCGAAGCCGGCAGAAGGCGAGGAAATCCCGGAGCTCAAGGAAGAAGACAAGATCTATGTCTCCATTGCCGGACGACTGATGTCCAAGCGTGTAATGGGGAAAGCGTCCTTCGGTAATGTGCAGGATCTGAAGGGAAACATCCAGATCTATGTTACCAGAGACGAACTGGGCGAAGACGATTACAAGGACTTCAAGCGCATGGACATCGGCGATAATGTCGGTGTCGAAGGCTATGTATTCCGTACCAAGATGGGCGAGGTATCCATCCATGCCAAGAAGGTAGTCCTGCTGTCCAAGAGCCTGCAGGTACTGCCGGAGAAGTTCCACGGACTGAAGGATACCGACATCCGGTATCGTCAGAGATATGTAGATCTCATCATGAATCCGGAGGTTAAGGATACCTTCGTAAAGCGTTCGAAGATCATTTCCTCTATCCGTCGTTTCTTAGACGGACAGGGCTTCATGGAAGTGGAGACACCGATCCTGGTAGCCAATCCGGGCGGCGCAGCTGCACGTCCGTTTGAGACGCATTTCAAGGCATTAGATGAGGACATGAAGTTAAGAATCTCGTTGGAATTATACCTGAAGCGTCTGATCGTAGGCGGCATGGAACGCGTCTATGAGATCGGCCGCGTATTCCGGAACGAAGGCGTAGACACCCGCCACAACCCGGAATTCACCTTAATGGAATTATATCAAGCATACACAGACTATCACGGTATGATGGATCTGACCGAGAATATGTACCGCCACGTAGCACAGGAGGTGCTGGGCACCACGACCATCACCTATAACGGGGTGGAAATGGATCTCGGCAAGCCATTTGAGCGGATCACTATGGTCGATGCCGTGAAGAAATACGCAGGCGTTGATTGGAATGAGGTTGCGGATCTGGATGCTGCCAAGGCACTGGCGAAGGAGCATCACATTGAGGTAGAGCCGCATCACACGAAGGGCGACATCCTGAATCTCTTCTTCGAGACATATGTGGAAGAGCATCTTATTCAGCCGACCTTCATCATGGATCATCCGATCGAGATCTCGCCGCTTACCAAGAAGAAGCCGGACAATCCGGATTACGTAGAGCGTTTTGAATTCTTCATGAACGGTTGGGAAATGGCCAACGCCTATTCCGAGCTCAACGATCCGATTGATCAGAGACAGCGCTTCGAGGCACAGGACGAGCGCGCCGCAGCCGGCGATGAAGAAGCAGAGCATGTAGATGACGATTTCCTGAACGCACTGGAAGTTGGCATGCCGCCAACGGGCGGAATCGGATATGGCATCGATCGGTTGGTTATGATCATGACCGATTCGCCGGCGATCAGAGATGTTCTGCTGTTCCCCACACTAAAATCCATAAACTAAAAAACCCTTTATTTATAAGGGTTTAAGGGTGTAAACACCACCACAACACCACAAAAACACCACAAAAAACATGTGTAAAGTTGACAAATGG
>CACZRT010000087.1 GCA_902783585.1 uncultured Lachnospiraceae bacterium
GGTGTTCGTACACCAATGCCAATCGCTCAGATGGAGCAGGAATTCCCAGAGGCATATTCAGAATTCGTTAAGGTATGTGATATCCTCGAGAATCATTATCATGATATGCAGGATATGGAGTTCACAGTTGAGAATAAGAAGCTGTATATGTTACAGTGCCGGAATGGTAAGAGAACCGCTCAGGCTGCACTTAAGATTGCTTGTGACTTAGTTGATGAAGGACACAAGACAGAAGAAGAAGCAGTTGCAATGATCGATCCTCGTAACTTAGATACTTTGCTTCATCCACAGTTCGATGCTGCAGCATTGAAGGCTGCTACACCACTTGGCAAGGGTCTTGGAGCTTCTCCGGGTGCTGCTTGCGGTAAGGTTGTATTTACAGCAGATGACGCTGTTGAATGGGCTGCTAAGGGTGAGAAGGTCGTTCTGGTCCGTCTTGAGACATCACCGGAAGATATTACCGGTATGAAGTCTGCTCAGGGTATCTTAACTGTTCGTGGTGGTATGACTTCACACGCTGCCGTAGTTGCACGTGGTATGGGTACCTGCTGTGTATCCGGCTGTGGCGATATCGCAATGGACGAAGAGAATAAGAAGTTCACATTAGCTGGTAAGACCTTCAATGAGGGCGACTTCATTTCTATCGATGGTACTACCGGTAACATCTATGAAGGAAGCATCCCAACCGTTGATGCTACGATCGCCGGTGAGTTCGGACGTGTTATGGCTTGGGCAGATAAGTATAGAACCTTAAAGGTTCGTACGAATGCTGATACACCTGCAGACGCACGTAAGGCTCGTGAGCTTGGTGCAGAAGGTATTGGTCTTTGCCGTACAGAGCATATGTTCTTCGAGGAAGACAGAATTGCTGCATTCCGTGAGATGATCTGTTCTGATACAGTAGAAGAGAGAGAAGCAGCATTAGAGAAGATCCTTCCATATCAGCAGGGTGACTTCAAGGCTCTGTATGAAGCATTGGAAGGCAATCCGGTTACCATTCGTTTCCTGGATCCACCTCTTCATGAGTTCGTACCGACGGAGGAAGCTGATATCGAGAAGTTAGCAGCTGCTCAGGGCAAGTCAGTTGAGACAATTAAGAATATTATTGATGGATTACATGAGTTTAACCCAATGATGGGTCATCGTGGATGTCGTCTGGCAGTTACCTATCCGGAGATTGCTAAGATGCAGACCAAGGCTGTTATCCGTGCAGCATTAGAGGTTCAGAAGGCTCATCCGGATTGGACAGTTAAGCCTGAGATCATGATCCCATTGGTATGTGAGGTTAAGGAGCTGAAGTTCGTTAAGAAGGTAGTAGTTGAGACTGCTGATGCAGAGATCGCTGCTGCAGGCGCTAAGTTAGAGTATGAAGTAGGTACCATGATCGAGATTCCAAGAGCAGCACTTACTGCAGATGAGATCGCTAAGGAAGCTGACTTCTTCTGCTTCGGTACCAACGACTTAACTCAGATGACATTCGGCTTCTCTCGTGATGATGCAGGTAAGTTCCTGAATGCTTACTATGACACCAAGATCTTCGAGAATGATCCATTTGCGAAGTTGGATCAGACCGGTGTTGGTAAGTTGATGGATATGGCTATCAAGCTTGGTAAGCCTGTTAATCCTAAGCTTCATGTTGGTATCTGCGGTGAGCACGGTGGAGATCCTTCTTCTGTTGAGTTCTGCCACAAGATTGGTCTGGACTATGTATCATGTTCACCATTCCGTGTACCGATCGCTCGTTTGGCTGCTGCACAGGCTGCAATCGCAAACAAGTAATTAGATATATGCAGATAATACGGTGCATGATCAACAAGTAATAATAAGGGTATCTGGTCCCTTTTAGAAACCAGAGGATGACCCCGCCAAGGCTTCTTGGCGGGGTTATCTGCAACAGATATGGAGTAGATAGCAAAGGGAGAACAGGATATGTCTCATGAAGCCAAATTAGGTCTGCCATTTGTGGTAATATGCATTGTTCTGATGTTATTTCTAATGATCCTTACGACCATAGATCCATATATTGGAAAACGGCAGAGAAGGACATTGATGATCATCTCCTGGATGGTGATCAGTCTGATTCTTCAGAATTATCTGGAGTGGAAGATGTCGGTAAGCACACCGGAAGCAAGCATGATACTCTTGCGTAAAGCAGTTTCCGTATATGGATATTCAATTCGGCCGGCAATCCTTATCATGTTCTGTAAGCTGGTGAATCCGAATCGGAAGTACCGGATCGGATGGTCACTGATCGTAATGAATAGTCTCCTCTATTGCAGTGTTTTTTTTAGTTCGATTGTTTATACGATCACTGATAATAACCATTATCATCAGGGACCTTTAGCGAATGTTTGTCTGTATTTAAGTGCAGGTCTGCTTGGCTTTCTTATTTATCTGACGGTTCGGGAATATAAGCCGGAGAATCATAGGGAATTCTGGATCCTGATCCTTGTGGTTGTATTTATATTGAGTTGTGTATTATTTGATTATCATGTGGGTAATGGAGAACAGGTTCATGACGTTCGTATTCTTCTCTCGCACGGCATTGGCGCCGAATCAGTTCATCTTCATTATATTCATATATGACTTTAGTGGCGGTTGCCATGGTTGAGTTATTATCTGCTATCATTTTCAAATCCTCCCATGTAGTTGCCTTGAAAAGCTTTGCCCACAGATCCAGAGACCAGAGCTTATCTTCTTCGGTTGCCAAATGAATCTGATTTAAGGATAGCACATTCAGGTGGAATTTGTCATTAAAAATCTTGTGATTCCGGATATTCATCATCATGTTTTCGGCATAGAATTCCGGTTTGTCCTTGAACAGAGTGTAATCCAGAATACCGATGTGATATGTGTCGAAGACGAAATCATAGTCCTGCCCGCGGTGTAACTGATCAAAGTTACGGCAGAGATAGCTTAATGAACGGTCTGTCCAGTTGTTTTCATTTTCAACCTGCATTTCCAGATTGATAGTGGTATTGTTATTCATGACAAGCAGAATGTCTAAGATAAAAGTCTTATTCTCAATCATCTCTCCGGGAACGATTGGATTCTTAATTGTTATTTCTTTGATCTCTTCATCATTAAGCCGCAGCAGGGAACGAATCAGCCCCCAAAGAACCGGTTGACATTCTTGCAGCACTACATGGAACATGTAGTTGTTGGTCAGTGTATAATCAATCTTGCCGGAAGCGTTTTGCCATGGCTCTTTGACAGGGATTGGTTTATCTTTTTTATGAATCTTCATATATCTTCCTCCATTTTGTAAATACTGAATATTGATTTGATATTTGGTAATGGGTTGATTGAGATTAGAAATATAACCGCATAGATAAAAACTTCTTCTTAAGATATAAGAAAAATACTTCAAAGACATAAGAACTATGTACATTATCTAAGATTATTCAAAGAAATGTACAGCATGGCTTTGTTATCGGAGGTATGGAGGGCATGTTCTATCAGGAATATGAATTCACATTGGAACCGGGCGGAACGTTATTTTTATACACAGACGGTCTGCCGGAGGCAACTAATGCGCAGGACGAATTATTTGAGACGGATCGGGTGCTGGAGGTATTGAACCGGAATAAGGATGTGTCTCCGGAGGAGCTTCTGCATAATGTGAGAGCAGCCGTGGATGCGTTCGTTGGTGAGGCCGAGCAGTTTGATGATCTTACAATGATGGCAATACATAGGAATGGATGATCCTTTCATTCCAGCCGTACTGCAAGTGCTTTCATAGGAAAGGATATTAATTAATGCTAAACTTTGGAATATAGGAGGGATATATACATGCTGAATATAACGAATAACACGGAAAATGAAATGATGACTGTCTGGCTGGAAGGAAGTCTGGATACCAACACGGCACCGAATTTTGAGGATGCCATGAAGGATATGCCGGATGGGATTACAGAGCTTATCATCGATATGGAGAAGTTAGAATATATCTCATCGGCGGGACTTAGAGTTCTGCTTACGCTGTATAAGCAAATGACAGTCAAAGGAGATATGAAGCTTGTTCATGTCAATGATATCGTGAAGGAAATCCTGAATGTGACAGGCTTTACCAATTTTCTCAAGCTTGAGGAATAACATGGTGTGAAGTGAGAGGAGAATACATGAGCTCTTATTCCTGGGCCAGTATCACGGAGAGTATTCTGTATTTAAAAATCTCAATTATGTACAAAACCTTATTATAAAAAAACTAAAAAAAGTGATAATAACTCCTTGAAAAAAACTAAAAAAAGTGGTATTTATGGCATAGAGGTGATTATTATTATGATTAAAAGAAAAATTTATGATGAGTTGCTGAACTGGAAGAAGACCTCCGGCGGCAAAACTGCTGTAATACTTGACGGAGCACGACGTGTAGGGAAAAGTTATATTGCAGAGGTATTTGCAAAGAATGAATACAGATCCTATATACTGATTGATTTTTCTAAAACAAATGATGATGTGAAGAATGTTTTTATAAACAATCTTGAGAATTTGGATGATTTCTTCATGTATCTGTCGGGCTATTATAATACAAAGCTTTATGAGGGTGATACACTTTTTATATTTGACGAGGTACAGACTTTTCCGCGTGCCAGAGAGGCTATCAAACACCTTGTGGCAGATGGAAGATATCATTATCTCGAGACAGGTTCTCTTATGTCAATGAAAGAAAATGTATCTGATATAGTTATTCCTTCTGAAGAGCGTCATTTTAATATGTATCCGATTGATTTCAACGAGTTTGCGGTGGCTTTGGGTGAAGAACCACTGCTTGCATGGATTGAGAAATGCTTCAAAGAAGACAAAGCTATGGGGCAGGCCATTCACAGAAAGGCAATGACATTATTCAGAAAGTATATGATTGTGGGAGGTATGCCGCAGGCTGTTCAGTGTTATTTGGATACCAATGATTTTGAAGAGGTGGATAGGATTAAGAGGGATATACTTAACCTCTATCGACAGGATATTGTGAAATATGCAGGAAAGTATTCAGTGAAAGTGGAAAGTATATTTGATGATATTCCGGCGCAGCTTTCAAAGCATGAAACCAGATTTCGTTTGTCATCCTTAGGACGAGGCAGCAGATATAGAGATTATGAAGATTCTTTTTTTTGGCTAAATGATTCAAGGGTTGTTAATATAGCCTATAATACTCAGGAACCAAATGTAGGGCTTAGGTTGAATAGAGACAGAGTTACACTAAAATGTTATATGGCAGATACAGGTCTTCTGATCAGCCATGCCTTTGATGAAAATGGCTTGATCAGTGAGGAAATATACAAAAAGATATTATATGATAAAATAGATGTTAATATGGGTATGCTTGTGGAGAATGTTGTGTCTCAGATGCTCACTTCATCAGGGCATAAGCTGTATTTTTACTCAAAGTCGTCGACGGATAAAGAAAAACGTATGGAGATAGATTTCCTAATCTCAAAGAAAAGGATTACGAGCAGGCATAACATATCACCGATAGAGGTTAAGTCCGGAAAGAATTATACATTATCCTCCCTTAGAAAATATATCTTGCGTTTTCAAGAATATACGGATGTTCCCTATGTGATTCATCAAGGAGATTTGAAGAATGAGGATGGCATAAAGTATTTGCCAATATATATGACATCGCTGCTCTAGATCAATAACATTGTTAGCTGCTAAAAGAAAATGGGCTCAGTGGCTTTGGCTGCTGAGCCTTTTTACATATTACCCTTCCCAATTGGTCATCAAAAATGGCTTATATCGGATGAAGATGGTCATCAAAAGTGTGATTTAATAGATGAAAATGGTCATCAAAAATGTTGACTAGTATAAAAAAACTGCATATAATATGGGGTA
>CACZRT010000088.1 GCA_902783585.1 uncultured Lachnospiraceae bacterium
CTTGATGCGGTAGTAGTCTTCCATCTCCACATCAAGCGTAATATAGGATTCTTTCTTAGGTCTTTGGGTGTTGCTCAAGAGGCACACGGTCTCTATTCCCGCCGTCATCGGGAACATATCAACACAGCATGCCTTCTCCATGCGATAGCCTTCTGCCTGCAGGGTGACCAGATCCCGTGCAAGGCTGGTCGGCTTGCAGGAAATATAGACAATACGATCCACGCCATAGCGGATGATCTTGGGAAGTGCCTTTGGATGTATGCCATCCCGCGGCGGATCTAAGACGATCATGTCCGGTTTGTCGTCGATGGAATCGATCACCTTCAGTACGTCTCCGGCTATGAATTCACAATTATTAAGCCCGTTATAATCCGCATTCATTCTGGCGGATTCCACAGCTTCTTCCACAATCTCTACGCCAATGACCTTCTTCGCCACCGGCGCCAGCATCTGCGCAATGGTTCCGGTTCCGCTGTAGAGATCGAAGACTACCTGATCGTTGGTATCGCCCACATATTCTCTTGCCTTCTGATAGAGAACCTCTGCACCCAAGGAATTGGTCTGGAAGAAGGAAAATGGAGTGATCTTGAACTTAAGTCCTAATAATTCTTCTACGATATGATCCTCGCCATAGAGCAGATGAAGTTCATCTGCCTGCACGACATCTGCAAGACTGTCATTGATAGTGAGCAGAATGCCCGCGATCCTGCCATGCAGGGACAGACTGCAGAGCTTCCGGATCCAGTCTTCTATGTGAAGATACTGTTTCATTCTTAAAATAGGAGAATGAACCGCTCCTGCAATACCAATCTGGCTGCTCACTACCAGATTTATGAGCAGATCCTTGCTCTTTGCTGTCTGACGGATCACGAGATGCCGAAGCGTCCCTTCGTGGCTCATTTTCTTATAATATGGGATTCCGTATTCTGCAAAATGCTGCAGCGACATGTTAAGGATCCGGTTGTAATCGGAATCTGCGATCTTACAATCATCGACCGTTACAAGATCGTAGAAGCTGCCCTTTTTATGTAAGCCAAGCGCCAGCGGTCCGTCCTTATACTCGTCTCCAAAGGAGAATTCCATTTTATTGCGGTATGCGTATTCTGTCGGGCTTGGAAGAATCCCCTCCCAGATATAATCCTTGCTGATGGTATCCTTGCACACTCCGTCTAATAGTCTGCGTACCTGCTGTTCCTTGATCGCAAGCTGGGTCTCATAGGGATAGGTCTGATACAGGCAGCCGCCGCACTCGCCGAAATGCGTGCACACAGGCTCTGCCGTCTCTTCCGGTGAGCGTTCCAGAATCTCTAAGAGCCGTCCTTCTGCCATACCGCTCTTCATCTTCTGAATTCGGATCTTCACCTTCTGCCCCCGGAATGCGCCCTTAACCGTTACCTTCCGATCCTCGATATATGCAATTCCTTTATTCGGAAATTCATATTCTGTGATTTGAACTTCCAATTCCTGACCTTTTTTCATCTCTTTTACCGGTTCTCCAGTTCTTCCCGCATCAGCCTCAGTGCCTTTCCCCGATGACTGATCTCATTCTTCTGCTCCGGTGTCAGCTCTGCGCTGGTGCATCCATATTCCGGCAGGAAGAAGATCGGATCATAACCGAATCCGTTGGTTCCTGCCTCTTTGTATGCAATCCGTCCTTCCATAGCCGCTACCTTCGTTACCTCACTGCCGTCCGGAAAGACAGCTGCAATGGCACAGACAAAGCGTGCCGTACGCTTCTCATCCGGCACACCGTCCAAGTTATCAATGATCATCTGATTTTTGATGGAATACGGAGTCTCTTCGCCGCCAAAGCGATGGGAGAATACCCCCGGCTGCTTATCCATATGATCTACCTCTAAGCCGGAATCATCGGCGAGCACCAGCTCGTGGCACTGCTCGAAGACTGCTCTTGCCTTGATCATGGCATTCTCGGCAAAGGTCGTTCCATTTTCTTCGATATCGAGTTCAATTCCAGCTTCCTTCATGGACAGGATCTCATAGTCCAGTCCTGCCATGATCTCGCGGATCTCCCGCATCTTATCCTTGTTCCCCGTTGCAAATATCAATCGTTTCATCGTTCTTTCTCCTTATATCTCGTAATCACCGATTATTCGTAAACGCCTTCAAACACAGATTGCAGGTCTTCTCTTTTTCTGTATTGGCCCAGTTGCGTCCGTACAGACTGATATACCCCTCTCCGTCATTGATATCGAATTCCCGCGTCCGTTCATCTGCATTATATTCAATGGCGATCGGATGCACGGAGCCCGGCGTGTCAATATAGACGACGATCGCATAATCGACATGGTCATAGAGCGGGATCGGCTCATCCAGCCGCACCGTATAATATCCGGCATTCTCAAATGCGCCTTCCTTAACCAGCTCTCTGCTGTTCAGACTCTCCACACCATTGAATTCCGGAACTACATACACCTTATATTTGGTACTGTTATCTGTCGCGTAGAAGGACACCGCCGCCAGCTCTTCTCCCTCTCCTGCAGTATAGACATTGGCAAAATAAGCATCCTCCCTGCCATAGCCGAGCAGACCGGTCCACCCGAGAAGATCCGATTGATAGATATGATCAAAGTTGTCCTCCGTGCCAAGCTTGGAATAGACAACGTTCGTGGTTCCGATATTAACATCCTCGTATGATACATAGAAATATCCGTCTTCCCCGAATTCCGTTCCCCAGCTGTTTTTGCAGATAAATGCGCCGTCCTTCTCCGGTGTAATGGTAAATGCGGTTCTCGGATAATGATCGTCCCAACCGACAATGATAATGTCGTGATTGCATTTTGCCTCTTGATCATAATAGTAGGACGACTGCTCCCGATTATAATAGCTGGAGTAGGAATTGGCCGTTGTCATCTGCGTATATATGGAAGTCTCTACAGCGCCGTATTTGTATATCGCCTGCTTAATCCCTTCGTAATCCTTCTCTGCAATGATCTGCGCTTCCTCAAGATGTCTTCTTGCCGGAATCTGATCATTGGTCTCGCCGTCTCCGTAAGGATCGTCGGATTCATACACCGGTCCCTGC
>CACZRT010000089.1 GCA_902783585.1 uncultured Lachnospiraceae bacterium
CTCCGTCCAACCTACCGGCTGATGATCGGAATTCCGGGCAAATCCAATGCATTTGCAATCTCTAAGAAATTGGGACTTCCGGACGCCCTGATCGAGAATGCCAAGGGCGCCTTGGATGATTCCGCATTGGATTTCGAGACATTGCTGAACGATCTGGAAAAAAGCCGCCGGACCATTGAAGAGGAGCAGGCACAGATCACTGCCTATAAGCAAGAGGTGGAGCAGCTTCGGAATCAGTTAAAACAGAAGCAGGCTTCCATTGATCAGAAGCAGGCGAAGCTGTTACAGGATGCCAGGGAAGAGGCCAGAGAGATCTTAGAGGAGGCGAAGGAGATTGCCGATCAATCGATCCGCAAGTATCAGAAATGGGAACGTAACCCGAACAAAGCAGATAACAAGTCCATGGAAGCAGAACGGGCAAAGCTGCGCGGCAAATTAAAGGATATGGATGCCTCTATGCCGAAAGCGAAAAAGAACCGCCGTTCAAAGCAGAATGCGGAAGATTTTCAAGTGGGCGATACGGTATATATTATCAGTATGGATACGACAGGAACGGTGCTGTCCCTTCCGAACAGTAAGAAGGAATTATCCGTTCAGGTGGGTATTCTCCATATGAACCTTCCGATCACAGACTGTGAAATTACAGAGACTCCGAAGGAAACAGCCGCAGGCAAGAAGCAATCTGCCAGAAATACCTCCTACCATACGGACTTAAGCCGCAGCAAGACGATTCAGCCGGAAATTAACCTGATCGGTCTGACCGTGGATGAGGCAGTTGCCAGGCTGGATCAGTACTTAAATGAAGCGCTGCTTTCCAATCTAAATCAGATTCGGATCATACATGGCAAGGGAACCGGCGCGCTCCGGAATGGTGTGCAGGAATACTTAAAGAGGCAGAAGCATGTGGCATCCTATCATAATGCCGAATTCGGCGACGGAGATATGGGGGTTACGATTGCCGAACTGCAATAAACATACGGCAGAAACTACTGCTTTATATTTTTCAATTTTAAAATATCTATATAAACATATAGATACTTAAACCGGATTTGATTAAAGAGAAATTCTTATGTATAATAGGAACCATACACGTTGGTATACTATAGGAACACTGTCATGACCTTACCGAAGGATTGCAAGAAAGGAGAGTCATTTGTGGAGAAGCAGAAAATATTGATTGTTGATGATGATGAAAATATTGCAGAGCTCATTTCCTTATATCTGATGAAGGAATGCTTTGAAACCAGGATCGAAGGGAATGGCGAAGACGCGCTGCAGGCCTTCCATGAATATCAGCCGGATCTGATCTTACTTGATATCATGCTTCCGGGAATCGACGGTTATGAAGTATGCAGTGAAATCCGCAAATCCAGTCAGGTTCCGATCATCTTCCTGTCTGCAAAGGGAGAAGTGTTTGACAAGGTGCTCGGTCTGAAAATGGGGGCCGACGATTATATCATGAAGCCCTTTGATTCAAACGAAATGGTAGCAAGAGTACGGGCCGTTCTCCGCAGATCACAGCCTGTAGCCCCGGTTAATTCAACGGTTACAAGTGCCGCTTACACCGGAGATTATGTGGAGTATGATGGTCTGATCGTTAATATTTCCAACTATACCACCACGATCAACGGGCAGACACTGGATATGCCGCCGAAGGAATTGGAGCTTCTGTATTTTCTGGCAAGCCAGCCGAATCAGGTCTTCACAAGAGAGCAATTACTGGATCGTCTGTGGGGGTATGAATACATCGGTGATACACGAACTGTCGATGTTCACGTTAAGCGGATCCGGGAGAAGCTTCCGGTGAATCCGAACTGGTCATTAACTACAGTATGGGGAGTCGGTTATAAATTCGAGGTATCATAATGTACAGAAGATTTTTTGATCGTATTGCAATCGGATATATTATAGCAATTGGTGTCATTTTTATTATCGTTATTCTCTATGCTTCGAATGCAGCCAGACAGAGCCAGATCGAAGTCAAGACCGATACCATTACCAGAATTGCCACATATACCAGTAATCATTACCTGCTCCCGTATTATAATGGGAATATGACAAATGAAGAGCTTCAGGAGGCGCTTAACAATCTTGACAGTACCTTCAATGTCCGGATCTGGTATGTGGACGGACGCGGCAATCTTCTCTTCGCTTCTTCTCCAAATCAAAAAGAATCTAAGATCGTCTATTATTTTCTACCGGAGAATCTCTTTGAATATGACTCCAGCGGTGCCCTGACCGGTGTATTTGCCATGACCGGTAATTTCTATGGCGTCTTTCCGGAGCAAATGCTGAGCTTCGGTATGCCGGTTGACGGAGAATCTTCATCCGGCGCGGGAATCGTTGTCATCCATGCTCCATTTAGCGAGGTCTTGAATATTACGCAGACGATGTTCCTGAATTTTCTGGTTCCGGTCTTGGTTATCATTGTTCTGTCCATGATAGGACTTTTGCTGTTGGCCAGAAGAATCCTTAAACCGATCAATCAGTTAAATTATGCCGCGAAGGAATATGCCACCGGTAATTTCGAGGTCAAGACCGGGATTGAAACGAATGATGAAATCGGAGAGCTTGCTTCAAACCTCGAATATATGGCATCTGAGCTCGGTAAGCTTGATGAATACAGAAAATCCTTTGTTGCCAATATTTCTCATGATTTCCGATCACCACTGACATCGATCAAGGGATATATCGAAGCCATGCTGGACGGTACGATCCCTAAAGAGAATCAGGACCGTTATTTAAACATCGTGTTGTCTGAAACGCAGCGGCTGACCAAGCTGACCTCCAGTATGCTGGAAATGAACCAGAATGATGCACAAGGATTAAAACTGAATTATATTAATTTCAATGTCATGGAGATCATTGATTCCACCAGCGACATCTTCGAAGGAACCTGTAAAGAACGATATATTGTCATTCGTAAGGTATGTAATGTCGATAACCCGATGGTTCGCGCAGATAAGACAAGAATCCAGCAGGTAGTCTATAATCTCGTTGATAATGCGATCAAATTCAGCCCACATGGTTCTACTATCACTTTATCTGTCAATGCGCTTGACGATAAGATCCTGGTATCTGTCAAGGATTCCGGTCAGGGGATCAGTAAGGAGCAGCAGAATAAGGTATGGGATCGGTTCTATAAGGTGGATGAATCCCGCGGTAAGGATAAGAAGGGGTCCGGATTGGGACTTGCGATCATTAAGGAAATCATTCGCGCGCACGGGGAAGAGATTACATTAAACAGTACACCGGACAAAGGAAGCGAATTCATATTTACATTAAAAAGAATCGAAGACTGACAGCCCGAAAATAGAATATCATTACCAGGTATGATGATGAAGCTGTCCCTCCAGCTGAAACTGTGCAAAGTCCTGCTGCCGCATGGCCTCATAGGCAATAATTGCCACAGAATTCGCAAGATTTAAGGAGCGAATATCCGGCAGCATCGGAATACGAACGCAGGTATCACGGTAATCCAGAAGAATCTCCTCCGGTATTCCCGCACTCTCCTTTCCAAACATAATATAGCAGCCATCTTCATAAGACACATCCGCATAGGTCTGCTTTGATTTGGTTGTTGCCATATAGATCTTCGCGTTCGGATTCTTCTCTAAAAAGTCTTTAAAATTCATATAGCGGGACACGTCTACCTGATACCAGTAATCCATACCCGCTCTCCGAATCTGCCGGTCCGTCATTTGAAAGCCCAGTGGTTCGATCAGATGCAGTCTTGCCCCGATTGCAAGACAAGTTCTTCCGATATTCCCAACATTGCCTCCCTGTTCAGGTTCCAGCAGTACTATATTAATCATGTTCTAATCCTGCTTTACGCACAAATCCAACTCTACAAAATCCGTATCATTTATGTAGATTGGAATACACATATTTGCCACTGCGCCAGATACGGTAAAATTACCCTCGCACATGGTTGGCGGCGTGATATCAATTCCGATATTCTTTGTTGAAAATACAGTGGATGCATTACCCATGATCATGTTGCCCAGCTCGCAGATCGCACTCGTCGATATCTCATCTAACTGAGTTACCTCCATGAACATCATCTTCGATGCAATCGTTAAAGCAACCTCTTTCTTGAATACCAATAATACCTGCCCCTGCATCTCTCCGGTCACACCGATCATGATCACAATACTGTCGTTCGTATAACTGCCATTCCGTATGGATGGCTTTCCAACCTTTGGTTGCAGCATACACGCTTCACTGATGACCTTGGTTGCTGCCATCAGAAATGTATTTACGTGTTCAGCACTAATTCTTGCCATTAGTTCTTTCCCCCATTTGGTTCTATCCTATCTATATTCATTCACAAGATAATAACCATCCCTGTCAGATGGATAACGTGCAAATATCGACTTTATCATCCTTCTAAAGTCGCTCATGCCTTATTGTATCACAAATCATTTAAATTGTCGCTATAAAATTTATAATGTTTTTATAAAATAATAAGAAATATCCTCAAATTGTTGATTTTACAGCGTATCTATAAAATGACGAATTCGTCCGATTGCCTCTTTCAGCTCTTCAATGGAATACGCATAGGAAATCCGCAGGTATCCCTCCCCACAATCTCCGAACGCGGTTCCCGGAACTACTGCAACCTTCTCTTTCTTCAGTAATTCCAGTGCAAATTCGTCACTTGTCATTCCAAACTGTTTGATACATGGGAATACATAAAATGCGCCATACGGTTCAAAGCACGGGAGTCCCATTTCCTTAAAGGTCTGCAGCAGAAACCGTCTTCTCTGATCATAGGCCTGCACCATCATTTCAATGTCCTTGTCACCATTCTTAATTGCGTCAATGGCGGCATATTGGCTATTAGTCGGCGCACACATAATCGCAAATTGATGGATCTTCGTCATCTGCTCGCATATGATCTGCGGAGCCAGCGCATATCCCAGTCTCCAGCCTGTCATCGCATACGCTTTGGAGAATCCATTAATTACAATGGTACGGTCCCGCATACCCGGAAGAGAGGCAATGCTGACGTGCTTATCCTTATATGACAGCTCTGCGTATATCTCGTCTGACAATACGTACAGATCGTGATCCATGATCACCTTCGCAACCTTCTCAAGATCTTCCCGCTCCATAATCGCTCCGGTCGGGTTATTCGGGAATGGAAGGATTACCAGCTTCGTCTTATCGGTAATCGCCGCTTCCAGCTCTTCGGCGGTCAGACGGAATTCATTCTCTGCTTTTAACGGAATATGTACCGGTACGCCATACGTCAGCTCTACACACGGAAGATAGGATACATAACACGGCTCCGGAATGATTACCTCATCGCCCGGGTCCAGCATTGCACGAAGCGCTATATCAATCCCCTCGCTTCCTCCTACCGTGATCAGACATTCATGGATCGGATCATAATCTGCCTGAAACTTTCTGGAATAGTATTTGCAGATCTCCTCCCGGAGCTCCTTCAGTCCGGAATTCGAGGTATAGAAGGTTCGTCCCTTTTCCAACGCATAGATACCCTCGTCACGTACATGCCAGGGGGTGTCAAAATCCGGTTCTCCTACGCCAAGCGAAATGGCGTCCGGCATCTCACTGACAATATCGAAGAATTTCCGAATCCCGGATGGTTTGATCTGAACAATTGTTTTAGATAATGGATTTCTCATGGCATTACCGCTAACCTTTCTGATTTCGTTACATTCGTAATTCCTACACCGTGCTCCTTGTACTTCTTCAATACAAAATGCGTTGCAGTTCCAACCACTGCTTCCATCGGCGCCAGCTTATTCGCAACAAACAGCGCGACCTCCTTCATGGTCTTGCCCTTTACGATCACGGCAAAATCATATCCGCCGGACATCAGATATACGGTATCCACCTCCGGATAATTCACGATCCGGTTCGCAATCTTATCAAAGCCCTCGCCCCGCTGCGGAGTCACCCGAAGCTCTATGATCGCTGTTACATATTCTTCATCGGTCTTATCCCAGTCAACGATCGTGGTATATCCACAGATCACACGCTCCTTCTCCATGGCGGCAATCTCTGCCGCTACCGCTTCTTCGGTCTCGCCAAGCATAGCCGCAATGTCCTTGGCTGTTAACTTACAATCTTCTTCGATCAGGTTCAGGATCTTCGTTCTCATATTCATATTCCCTCGATTCTATATACCATATAGTTTGTAGCTGTCATCTCCCTTTGGAGGTGTCAGATAGCTTTTGCTGTCATCACTGCATACTATTCTATCATTTCCGGTAGTTGTCTGTCCAACCTTTCTTGCATAAATATCATGTTTTTTTAAGTAATCCGCCAAATCGTCCCCGGAATCCGTGACGATCAAGGCACTTCCGCCGCTATATGTCATATAGGGATTGATATCATAATACTCACAGACCTCGATCGTTTCCTGCAGAATCGGAATTTGCTTAAGCTCCACCTGAATCCCGCAGCGGCATGCCTCCCCTAACTCCCATAGTCCCGCATAGACGCCTCCGGTGGAGAGGTTATGGATGTATGAAACCGGAATCTCTGCCTGATGAAGCGCAGAATATACATCGTGCATAGACAGATCCTTCAGCAATTCCCTTGCATGATCCAGATAAGTGGATGAATATCTGGTATGCAGCTCCTCATAGTGATCGGATAAGATCATCATAGATGTCTCCATGGCCGCCTGCCCGATCATAACAAGATCCTGTTCCCGGTCACTCTTTCCGGTCGGATGATACAGCAGGCTCCTATCATTCTCCGGGCTTCCGTATGCGGTTATGGTGATTACCGGTGCGCGTAAGCTCTCTATCAGTTCGGTATGCCCGCCTGCATAGCCGATCTCATACCTGTCACACAGCTTGGTCAGGCGCTGCGTGAGAGTACGGATCCTGTCTTCTCCGCCTCTTGCAGGAAGGAAGATACCTGCAAAGATCGCACAAGGCTTTGCTCCAGAGGCTTCCAGCCTGTTCAGTGCCTTCCAGAACGCATATTTTTCCGATTCATAGGTTGGCAGGGATACTGTCGCCATTGCCAATACGGATTTCTCAGATGTATTCGTTTGAAGAATGCTGTAATCCACGCCGATTCCGGCTCCCTGTGCCACCAGATCCGGCCTGTGAGGCAGCCATTTTAACACGGAACGCTTGCACTGAGGTTCTGTGATCTTCCCTGCTTTCATATCTTATCTGCTCCTGTTCCTACCCATCTTATGTACGTGCCAATCTGCAGTAATCTCTCATAGACAAGTCAATCTGCAGTAATCTCTCACAGACAAGCCCTTCTGAATCCTTATATCCGTATTGTAACCGGACGAATGACAGCCATCTGATGTGATGAGATCATACAATAATCAAAACCGCCTTCCTGTCTATCAGAATGCGGTTTGATCATATCATCTATTCTACTGTATTTATTCCTGATCTTCCCCCGGTACTGCCTGATCACCTTCCGCGGAAGTATCGGTCGACTGCTCTGTTGTTGATTCTGTTGTTTCCGTACTTGGTACGGTTACTTCTGTAGTCGGCTCTGTGGTCGTTGACTCCGTCGTCGTCAGATCACTGGTGCTGGCCGGATCGGTCGGAGTCTCTGTAGAAGCATCCTCCGGCGGTGCCTCTTCTCCCGGCTTGCCAATGGTCACTCTCTGCGGAGAAGCCGCATACGTACTTGAGTTGACCTGAATGGTATCTACCAGTTCACCATTTTCATAGACATATTTCCACAGTCTTGCCACGTAACCGGTGTGTGCAGACTGGGTAACTTCCCGATAATCAGAAGGAAGGGATTCATCGACCGTCTCGATCGGATCGCCGGCCTCCCTGACCTCAATAATTTCATTTTTATATTCTACCGAACGATTCTTCGGTCTGGTCTCACGGCCGTATATGCTGACATGGAGCACACCATTGTCCGCATAAGCGTTAATATATACCGGATAGTCGGTGTTATTGCGGAAACAGAAGTTCTTCGATCCTTCATTCAATGCTGCGTCGGCAGATAACTGAACATATCCGACAGCCATGGAGTGCGGGTACCGTTCCGTCACCTCTAATTCCGCGCGAAGAACTGCATTATATAAGGTGGTAGATACCTGACAGATTCCTCCGCCGATATCCGAGATAACCTCTCCGTTCAGGTATGCGCCTGCGTAACTCCAGCCGTTCGCCTCAGTAAACGGAACCAAATGGGACATGGTATCGAATTCCTCACCCGGATATACGACATTCCCATTAATCTTTCCGGCTGCATTCGCAATATTATTATTACGGGAACGGTCGGATGATGAATACGTTGTTTCGAAGGAACCGATAATGTCTGTAACACTGGATAACTCCGATGTTGTATGTGTCGGCTCTAATTCTACCGTAGCAACCTCTAAGGAAGCCTCCGTCTCACCGTTCCATGAATCAATAATATCCCATACCGCCTGTACATTTGCTTCATCGTCGAGCTCTGTTCCACTCGAACCCGGAACCACAGTTAACGTACCGCCGGACATGGTAAGACCAGCCTCTGTCGGCTCCTCTATACAATCCTCAAACATTGCATGAAGCTGTTCCGTAATGTAGTCTTCATTCATCGTGATCTCGATCGGAAGCTCTACATTATCATTGGATATATCCGTAATCTCCCGATACCGCATGAGAATATTACCGCTTCTGCCGTAAGAGAGTGCATCCTCCACTGCCTGATCGAGATTCGCAGACAAGGTCAGATCGGATAGTGGAAATGAGTATTCTTCTTCGCCCAATGAAAATGTCAGTTCGGTACTGCCAAGCTCTGTCAGATAATCATGGAACTTATCAATTGCTTCCTGCCTGGTAAGTCCGCCTACATCCACCTTCCCAAGATAAATACCCTGATAGATGGTATTGTTATCTGTTTCCAACGCTTTGGCCCGTCCCAGACTGATTACAGCAGCGATCACAGGGACCATACATGCAAGCAGGATTCCGATCCATTTCTTCTTACTCTTCATCTCATTCTCCATTTCTATTCACACAAACGACCAGGTAACCGCCATTTGTTCACAAAAAACAATATACGCTATATACTATACTTATTATCAGGTTTCATTGTATCACATCTAATTCACATTTCAAGGAACAAACGAATTTTCGTTGTTTTCACCTTGAAAGGGTATCGAATTGCCATTTCCTTTGTATATTTTTTCAAATCCATAAATATACCCCCGAACGCGTATGTATTCGGAGGCATCATGTTTTCTTTGGATTTTTATATATTGTGTGATATGATAGAAGAAATTATGCAGGTTCGTACCGGATTAATATTAATACAACCCTGCAAAAATAACGCCCACAACCATGGCAAGAACAATGATCCCTGCGATGATTCCGGCAAAGATTCGTTTGGATTTGCGACTATTGAACATGCTAACACCTCTTTTCAGAAAGGATACATCTATGCGATATCCATTTATAATCATATTTGCATTACTATGTCTTGTTTTAATGCACCGCCTTCGATATGTCAAGAAAAAAGAACAGGAAGGCAGTGATAAGTTCTGGGCTCGCGAGGCCAAGGCCGACAAGGTTCGGAAGCAGGATATATCTGACTTAGATTATATCTATATTCCAATCGAGCTCCTGCCCTTCGGTGCAGATCCTTCCGCCGATGTTGCCGAGCTTGAGGATACCGTCCGCCGCTTAGACAGTACGAAGATCCTGAACCTTAATCAGTATACCAATACGGACTTAAAGTTGCAATACGGAGCTGCCAATCTTCCGTTCTTATCCGAATGTGATGACCGATATACGACGTTAATTCGCGCGCTGTATCAATGGGCATGTCTGCTGATGGAACACGGACATATCGAGGAAGCCATCACGGTCGCAAAATACAGCATTGACACCGGTGCCGATCTATCCGGGATCTATTACATGCTGACCGATTATTACAGCTTAGAAAATGATGTGCCCGCGCTGCAGAATTTGATGCAGCAGGCAGAGAACCTGACGGGTATCACCTCCGGCCAGATCCGGGATTATATCCAGAAGGCACTGGATGACCAGGAGGAGGCTCCTTCCTCTTGATCCCGCAGATTCATTCTCCTGTGGTTTTGCATGAAGTATGCTGTTTATTTACGTCGGCTCTGATAATCGGCGCAGACCTCCGAGAGCGGACATTCCCCGCACTTGGGATTACGTGCCGGACATATCGATCTGCCAAGTGCAATGACCTGAATATTATACAGGATCCACTGCTCCTTCGGAAGAACCTTCATCAGCTCCTGCTCTACCTTTTCCGGATCATCACTCTTAGTAAGTCCTAATTTCTTCGATATCCGTTTCACATGCGTATCTACAACCACGCTTGGTTCGTGATAGATATTACCGCGGATCACATTCGCCGTCTTGCGGCCTACCCCGTCCAGCTTTGTAAGCTCTTCGATCTCCCGCGGCACTTCTCCGCCGTAGTCATCGATCAGTTTTCTGGCACAACCCTTGATATTCTTCGCTTTATTCTTGTAAAAACCGGTAGAGAAGATATCCTTTTCCAGCTCCTTCAGATCACATTCTGCGAAAGCTTCCAAAGTCGGATATTTCACAAACAGATCCTTGGTAACAATATTCACTCTGGCATCTGTGCACTGGGCACTTAAGATCGTTGCGATCAACAACTGCCAGGCATTCTCATGCTCAAGATAACAGACATAGTCCGTTCCGTACATGGAATTTAAGATTTCCGTTACGCGCTTTGCGCGCTCTTTCTTTGTCATATGTATTCTAACCTCATTTTATAGATTTATGTATGAATTTCTCTTCCCTGCCGGATCATTCACTCTTTCCGGCCAGATAATTCATGAACTGCTGCGCGGTTCGTCCGGATAATCCTCCGTGTGCCAACTCCCATTTATTTGCCTCCGCGCACAATTCCTCCTCACTCATATGAATATTCTCATACCGCTTGGCGAGCTCCTTCACGATATGGAAGTATTCCTTCTGATTCGGTCTCGAGAAGTTGATGGTTACACCAAACCGATTTACCAGCGATAATTTCTCCTGCATGGTATCCGAGCGGTGCATCTCCTCTCCACCCTCGCTATGCTCCATATCGCTCCGGTCGTTCCAAGTCTCCCGGATCAGATGTCTCCGATTCGATGTCGCATAGATCAGCACATTATCCGGCTTCGTCTCCAGACCGCCCTCGATCACGGCCTTCAGATACTTATATTCGATCTCGAATTCTTCAAATGACAGATCATCCATGAAGATGATAAACCGGTAATTCCGGTTCTTGATCTGGGAAATGATGGCAGAGAGATCCTGAAATTGGTGCTTGTACAATTCGATCATCCGAAGTCCCTGATCATAATATTCATTAATGATCGCTTTGATACAGGTGGATTTTCCCGTGCCGCTGTCGCCAAACAACAGAACATTATTCGCAAGCCGTCCCTGCACGAATGCCTCCGTATTCTCAACAAGCTTCTGCTTCTGAAGCTCATATCCGATCAGGTCCTGAAGCAGTACATTTTCCGTATTATTGATCGGCAGGAACTTTACATTCTGCTCCTGATGCCGGATACGGAATGCCTTATTCAAGCCAAACATCCCAACCCCATAAGCCTTATAGAAGTCCGTCACAATCCTGAAGATATCCTCCTCATCCTTCGCCAGCTCGATCTTCCGGCTGATATCCTGCACCTTCTCGCTCACATTCTTATTATACATCCGTTCTTTCTTACCGATGGCACGGTAGTTGGAGATCGTTGTAAAACAGTCAATGCCGAGCGCCTCCTCGATTGGATGAAAATCAAAATCAAACAGTCTCTTGAAGATCCGGAAATCACTCTTTGCAAATTGATTGACCGTTCCATCATTGGCGCCCACCTTCTCAGAGGTAATGGAGAAAGAATTCTCATTCGTGATTAGAATAAATGCCAAATAATTATGCCATAGATTCGTATCAAATCCATATGCCGTTGCAAGATCTAAGAGCCGCTTCATCTCATCATAGATCCGCCCTGTCAGATCCGCCGGATTCACCGTTCCCTCCTCGTAATCCTCAAAGATTCTCGCCAGGCGAAGCAGGATACTGTCCTCGCCAAGATCCCGATATAAAATCAGTTTTGAAATCTCTCTATACATCTGTGTACCTCCATGTTGTCCTTAATAAATGATGGTGAAATTAAAAAATAAAAAGCAGCAATAAAATAATAAAAAGTGCTTGCATTTTATATTTCTATCAATTATAATAAGTTACTGTCAGCGGTCAAAATCGCTAACATGGATGGATTCCCGAGTGGCCAAAGGGGACAGACTGTAAATCTGCTGCATCTTGCTTCGGTGGTTCGAATCCACCTCCATCCATTTCATAATTGTTTTTTATGAAAGTTCATAAGGAATGATTATTGAATGCCGCAGTGGCGGAACTGGCAGACGCCCGGGACTTAAAATCCCGTGGGTAGTGATACCCGTACCGGTTCGATTCCGGTCTGCGGC
>CACZRT010000090.1 GCA_902783585.1 uncultured Lachnospiraceae bacterium
CGACACACGTGGAGGTCTGTTGTTTGTTTGAGAGAATACAGAATGCGTAGGACTTCATGTAGATAGGGATAGATGCCGAGAATAACTATAGAATTAAAGATTTGAAGAAGGACGCAGATGAATAGGAAATTAACTCTAGATGTTAAGATAAAGGATTATTACATGATAAAAGAGGATAGGTTAGATGATTGAAAGTAAAACCGTTATCGATATGGAGAAGACTGGAAAGAATCTTCGTAAATATGCAAATGAATATGGGTATAGTGTAAAGGATATTCAGCAGTATCTGGGATTATCCTGTCCGCAGTCCGTGTACAGATGGTTTAAGGGGGCAATCCTGCCGTCTGTGGATAATCTTCTTCGACTTAGTGAATTGTTCCATGTTCATATGGAGGAACTGTTAGTGAAACAATACTCGAAGGATACTTATGAGTATTGCTTGGTTACAGAGGAAGACTCTACCCTGTTTTTAAAACGAATGCAGGTATATTATTCGCTGCTGGCAGCATAAGAATGATTTTGGACTATCCGTCCAATGACAAAATATCACGCATATCTTACGATAAATGTAAAAACGGAGGTGCGTGATGACTAGAGGAAAGATTATTTACATTGACAGAGATGGAAAGAGTTATTCGTCAGTAGAGTTTAACGGGGACATGTATCCGGATGGAAAAGCAGACAGGATCCTTGAGATGTTTGAGTTAGGTTATTTTACAAACTTCAATCATTACGAAGCCTTTGTGATCCGGTTTAATAAATCTCATTATGGTTATGAGGATGAACTTGTCCATACGTTTGAATGTAAGGAAGAGAGAGTAATTGATGTTACGGAAAACTGGACGGATTACTTGTATATCATCAATAATTCCGAACGTGAATGGGTCATAAAGGATAAAAATGGGGCGTCCCTTCTGGACAAGAGAACACTGGGGATTGTACGATTTCAGCAAATAGAGAAAATGATCCACAGGGTATTGTACGAAGATGCAAAAGAATTCAGTACAACTATCAGTAAAGAAGAATTTGCGGAGATAATGAATCGGTTAAGGGATTCGTCAGACCTTGTTGACAAAGTCGATGAATTATTCCGTAATAGCAGAGATAATGTGGAATGTAATTTTTGCAACGGGGCTGCACTTCAGATTTCACATGAAAGTACGGTGGTGTACTTACTTCGGAAACTATTGAAGGATTCGATTGAAAATATCGATTATTTCATTTATGAATTGGATTATGGTCGGAAGTATGAACCTGGGATGATAACTGACGAGGATGGTCGTGATATTGACTTGAGTTCTGCAGAAAAATTATATGATTACCTAACCGGGGTAGTGAAATAATATGCCTAAGACGATAAAGAAGAAACCTGAAAACTTCGAAAATAGTTGATAGAAAACAAAATAATAATATAATTTAATGTAATAATGGATGTGACATATATCGAAGGATGTGTAAGATATGGCTACTTCAAGTATTACAAAGATTTTTATCGTATCTGGAGAAGAACAAGTAGTCTTGATCTTCAAGCCGAATTCCCGAATGCAAAAGGGTTCTCCGCTCGTAATTTATGGTTCATGAAACAGTGGTATACATTTTACGCATCAGCGAACGAAGCAGCCTTTTTGATTTCAAATTTGGAAAAGAAAATCGATACAAGCAGTTTAAAACTGAAGCAAGTTGCTTCAGAAATTCAAGAACCAAAGCTGAAGCAGCTTGATTCAGAATTGTTATTTCCTTCGGTGTTTGCCTTTGTTCCTTGGATGCACCATGTCCTTATCGTTCAAAGAGGTATTGGAGAAGATCGGGATATCTGAATGAAATCTGAATAAATGTCGGAATGATTGATTATAATAGGAAAGTGTATACCAGTAAAAGTGAGGAATGAATGATGAAATATCGTGTAAATGATTTGTGTATCGGATGTGGTCTGTGTACTTCCATCTGTCCTGAGGTGTTCTATATGAATGATACCGGATTAGCGTCCGCGATCGAAGAAGATGTCCCTAAGGAGCAGGAAGGCGCGGCAGAAGAGGCAAAGAACAGTTGTCCGGTAAATGCTATAGAGAATGATGATTAGTTCTTCATGAAGAACGCTCAGGGCAGGAAGTGCACGCTTCCTGTCCTTTTTTGTACCCTCTTGTCTTGACAGAGAATATGGTTTGTCCTATTATGTATTTTGTGGGGTTACGCCCTAAATGCAGGTAAATAGACTTGATACAAAGTGTATGAGGCGCAGATCACAAGGGGAAAGGATTATGAATAAGAACGATAAATCAAAGAAAATGAAGTATTCTGAAGTCATCCGGAGAATGACATGGGGGCAGAGGATCTTATATGTTACATTTCCGGTTGTCGTGCTGGCTATCATCTTTTTGAATGTCCGGACAATTCTTCGGTTATCCATGAACCAGATGCGCAATGACGGAATCATTCAGGCAACTGCCCTGCGGGATTCCGTAGAAGAATATCTGTATGTTGCGGAAGAGACTGTGGATAATCTGGCTCGTAATGTGGAATATATGCAGGCAGAGGGTGCTTCGAAAGAAGAGATTGTCGGTTATATGGGGGTACAGACAGAGATCGTCAGTGATGTTATGGCGGAGGATACCACCGGCCTTTATGGCTATATTAATGGAGAGTATATGGATAGTTTATGGGAGCCGGATGCGGATTATGATCCAAAATCCCGCCCCTGGTATCAGGAGGCAGCGGCTGCATCCGGAGAGATTGTTTACGTTTCTCCATATATAGATATGCAGACGAATGAGGCGATGGTAACGGTTGCTAAGCTGATGCCGGATCAGGACAGCGTAGTTGCGATTGATTTTAGGACCAATCGTTTGCAGACCATTTTAAGTGAAATGGATTTCGGTAAAGACAGCTATGGTATGATCGTAGATCAGGATGGAACCGTGGTTGCCCATCCGGATATTTCTCAAGTCGGTGTGAATTATCTGGATATCAATGACACACTTGGCAAAGCAATTGTGACGGAGATTCGGAGGGATCAGCAGAGTACATATATATGCAGTACCAATGGACATCGATATGTCTTTATGATCGAGGATCTCGGAGGAAGCTGGTATTCTGTAGCTGTGACGGAAATGGCAGATATTCTGAAGGATGTTCTTCCTACCATAGTATTGACCGTACTTTTTTCCGTGGCAGGAACGATAGCGGTAATTATATTCACCATGCGGCTGGCGGCGAACCGGATTCAGTCGGAGGATTATAACCAGAGTCTGCATTCACTTGCCGAAATCTATGTATCGATGCACAGTATTGATCTGGAGTGGAATACCTATGAGGAAATATCAACCTCTTTGATCGATCTGACGGACGATCTGGATTATCGGGGCGGTGATGCCAAGAATGCTTTCCGGAAGGTAATCGGCAAGATGACCGATGAAAGTAACCGGAAGGATATGCTGGAATTCATGGATTTTGATACCTTGAATGACCGGTTGAAAAACACGGATACGATAACCATGGAATACTTAAGTGTGGCTGGCTATTGGCGTAGAGCCCGCTTCATTGTGGCTGAGCGGAATCCGGATGGACGGGTGATCTCCGTGCTCTATGCGGTCGAGGAGATTGATGAGGAGAAGCGTCAGCGGGATGATCTGATCAATCATTCGAAGGCGATGGAGGAAGCAAGGAGTCAGGCGGAGGAGGCGCGCCACGAGGCGGAAGCCGCAAACGAGGCCAAGAGTCATTTCCTTGCAAATATGTCCCACGAGATCCGTACTCCGATCAATACGGTACTGGGTCTGGATACTATGATCCTGCGTGAGACGGATGATGAAGAGATTCGCGAATATGCGATGGATATTCAATCCGCGGGGCAGAGTCTGCTCTCGATCATTAATGATATTCTGGATCTTTCCAAGATCGAGTCCGGTAAGATGGAGATCATTCCGGTTGAATATGATGTGGCAAGCATGGTGCACGATGTGGTGAATATGATCACTCCAAGGGCGAACAGTAAGGGGCTGGATTTCAAGATTAATATAACCGAGGATATCCCAAGCAAGCTGTTCGGTGATGATGTCCGAATCCGTCAGGTTCTTATCAATCTGCTTACCAATGCCGTGAAGTATACCCATGAAGGAAGTGTGACCCTGTCGGTTCGCTGTGTACGGTTAACGGATAATAAGGTGCGGATGTATGCGTCCGTGAAGGATACGGGAATCGGAATTGCAGAAGAGGACTTAGAGAAGCTGTTCCAGGCATTTGTCCGGATTGAGGAGAAACGGAACCGAAGCATTGAAGGAACCGGTCTGGGTATCAATATATGTACCCAGCTGCTGAAGCTGATGGGAAGCCGCCTGGAGGTAAAGAGTGTCTATGGAGAAGGCTCCGATTTCTATTTCTCTTTGGTTCAGGAGGTTGTGGATGCGAGTCCGGTCGGCGATCTGGAGCAGAAGATTCGGGAACGTACGATGGAATATTCATACGAAACGAATTATATTATGCCGGATGTGAAGCTGCTGGTAGTAGATGATAATGCCATGAATCGTTTTGTATTCAAAGAATTGTTGAAAGACTTCGAGTGTCAGATCGATGAGGCGGATGGTGGACGGCAGTCACTGGTAATGGCGGCCAAGACGAAGTACGATGTGATATTCATGGATCATATGATGCCGGATATCGACGGTGTAGAGGCCTTCCACAAGATTCGGGATATGGAGGACGGTCTGAACAAGGATACACCGGTGATCGTTCTGACTGCCAATGCAATATCCGGTGCCAAAGAGCAGTATATGGAAGAAGGATTTACGGACTTCCTGTCTAAGCCGATCGTTCCGGAGCGGTTAGAGAAGATGATCGGGACGCTGATCCCGGATGAGAGGAAGAAGCCGGCAGAGCATAAGAAGAAGGAAGCAGTTGCTTCTGATCAAAATGCGTCCGGTAAGTCGGCTAAGGATAAGCTGCCGGAGGTAGAAGGCATCGACTGGGATTATGCCCTTCTGAAGCTTCAGAAGGTGGAGCTGCTTAAGAATGTGGTTACGGATCTCTCCAAAGCAGCGGACGGCGATATCGGACTCCTTCGGAAACAGTATCAGAATATTATGGAAATCGGAGATGCGGACGCCTATAACGCATATCGGATCAAGGTACATGCCATGAAGAGTTCATCTGCCATGATCGGCGCGACCCATGTATCCGCGCTTGCGAAGGTGCTGGAATATGCGGCAAGAGATCAGGAGCGGGAGACGATCGAAGCGGTTATGGGAATCTTCGACAAGGAATGGACGAAGCTCAAGGAACATTTGGATACTGCCTTTGACTTGAATCAGCCGGAGGAAGAGACAGAAGCGGTGGAGAAGACACCATATAATCCGGAGACATTGAAGGGTACACTGGATCAGATGTCGGAAGCCATGGATGGTCTGGATTTTGACACCGCGGAGTCCTTATTGTCAGAGCTGGAACCGTATGAATATGGCGAGAAGGGCAATCAGCTGTTCAAGGATATGAAGGACGCAGTCTTCAATATGGATGTGGATGCGTGCCTGGAGATCATTGAGTCGTGGACGGCAGAATTAGAGTGAAGCTGTGATACTATATAACTCATTATGAAAACAGACATGTATAAGCGATACCGGCATGAGAATAGTATATATAGAATGCTGGTATGAGATAGGAATAAATCACGCAGTTACATAAAAACTGTATGTATGATAAGATAGGAATAGATCACGCACTTACATAATAAACTATACGAATGATCATTCGTGAATGGGAGGTATGATATGCACGTAGCAATGATACTGGCAGCAGATCCGGAGGTGGAAATGTCCTTTATGGAATCGCTGGCCTACTATAATGATATCATCAACACCTTTGTATGGACGAAGGTTGGTGTCTGGCTGTTGATCGGAGTCGGCATTGTCATGACGGTTCTTACAGGGTTCTTTCAGATCTCACATCTGAAGCACTGGTGGGGTAAGACCATCGGAAGTATGTTTGACAAGAAGGTGATCTCGCATACGAATTCCAAGGCGATTTCTCCGTTTCAGGCATTGTGCACGGCGCTGGCGGCAACGATCGGTACCGGTAATATTGCGGGAGTGGCAGCAGCCATTCATATAGGCGGTGCAGGAGCCGTGTTCTGGATGTGGATCGCAGCATTTTTCGGTATGATGACGAACTATTCGGAGAATATCCTGGGTATCTACTATCGTCGTAAGAACGAGCATGGAGAATGGTCCGGCGGCGCCATGTATTACATAAAGGACGGAATGGGTAAGATCAAGGGCTGTAAGCAGATTGCAGCTGTATTATCGGTCTTGTTCTCCATATTTGCAATCCTTGCTTCCTTCGGTATCGGAAGCATGGGGCAGATCAATAAGATCGTGGCGAATATCACGGAGGCATTCGATATTCCGGCGCTTTCTTCTATTACGGTATTCGGCGAGGGAGATTCGGCTGTATCTCTGTATAGTATCATTCTTGGCGTGATCCTGATGGCACTCGCGTCTTTGATCATTCTCGGCGGTCTGCAGAGGATCGCAGGCTTTGCGGAGAAGGTCGTTCCATTTATGGTGATCGCATTTGTACTTGGTTCACTTGTAATTATCTGCGTGAATATTACCCATGTGGGAGACGCATTTCAGGCAATCTTTGTGAACGCATTTAACCCGATCGCAGCACTTGGCGGCGGTGTCGGTGTGATCGTTAAGACGGTTATGACGCAGGGCTTTAAGCGTGGTGTGTTCTCGAATGAAGCCGGTCTTGGGTCGTCCGTTATGGTTCATTCCAATTCCAATGTCGTAGAGCCGGTACAGCAGGGTATGTGGGGAATCTTCGAAGTATTTGCAGATACCATTGTTGTATGTACGATGACTGCTTTGGTTGTACTGACCTCCGGTGTCTATAACTTAGAGACCGGTGAGATAGCAGCTGCTTCGGATGCGGTATTGGTCGGCGCCGCATTTGACAGCGTCTTTAAGTGGGGGCATATCGGTTCGAAGTTCATTGCGATCGCGATGTTCTTATTTGCCTTTACTACAGTGCTGGGTTGGTCCCATTATGGAACGAAGGCCTGGGAGTATCTGTTCGGAACGAAGAGCACCATCATTTTCAAGATCCTTCATATCATAACGATTATGTTCGGTGCGGTTCTGACTTCTTCCCTTGCATGGGATATCTCAGATACCTTCAATGGCTTAATGATGCTGCCGAACCTGATCGGTGTCATTGTTCTGTCCAGTACGGTGCGGAAGCTGACAAAGAATTATATTGACCGTAACTTGAAGAAGAAGGACGTAGAGCCGATGCTGAATGCCTTCCCTGAAATTCAGGCGCAGGAAGAGAAGCGGATGGCGAGCGAGGAAGCTTAATATTAGAATTAATGGGAAAATCCATATAAGTAATTAGGGGCTGTGGCCATAGATGGAAGGATCATCTGGGCTATGCCCCTTTTACATCAGAAAATACTTAAACATAAAAAATGCCTTCCCATGAGAAGGTATTAGAACATATTGGTAATAGGATTGGAATTATGCGGGATATACGAAGGATAAGAATCAGATATACGGCAGGGGTAGTGTGCATATTTTTGTGTATCAGCCTGCTGCTTGCCGGCTGTCAGGGACGCGCAGGTGAGGTGATTCCTGTGCTGGAGATGACGGAGACTGATGAGGATACGGAGGCAGATGAAACAGATCAGATGAATGAAGATCAAGGTGAGAATCGGGAAGGGAGTTCAGAGGATATGAACATGGATAAGGAAAACGCAATACAGGATGTGGAGTATGATCCGGATCAGGAATTCTACATCACGGAGATTACGGATGAGATCTTTGCCCGAATGGATGGGAAGTCCTATAAGCCTGACTGCACGCTGCCGAGAGAGGATCTGAAATATCTGCATGTCCTGCACTATGACTTACATGGTGAGGTGCAGGAGGGAGAGATGGTCGTAAATACGCATATTGCAGAGGATGTTCTGGAGATACTAAGAGAGCTGTATGATGCGGAATATCCGATTGAGAAGATCCGGCTTGTGGATGAGTACAATGCGGAGGATGAACTGTCCATGGAGGACAATAATTCTTCTTCCTTTAATTTCCGCTTTATATCCTATACCACTACGGTATCGAAGCATGGACTGGGGCTGGCGGTGGACATCAATCCGCTCTATAATCCTTATGTGAAGACGGTGAATGGCATGCAAAGTGTGGAGCCGGTAACGGCAGAACCTTATCTGGACCGCACAGCGGATTTTCCGTGTAAGATTGACGAGAATGACCTGTGTTATCAGTTATTTACCGAACACGGATTTGAGTGGGGCGGTCATTGGCAGGGAAGCAAGGATTATCAGCATTTTGAATTGCCAAGTGAGAAGATTCGGGAATGGTATCCGTAGGATATCGATGGTAAGAGGCGTTGGGGTAATATCCATAGAGAAGGGAAAGAGCTGGATATAAGAGAAAGCATTAGGGTTGAGAAGATACATAGATAGATATTTGCAGACACAGGCTTGGAAATATGGAGGAAAACAATGAAATTCATCATTCAGAGAGTAACAGAGGCAAGTGTAACGGTGGATGGCACCGTTATAGGTCAGATCGGACAGGGATTCTTCGTGCTGATCGGAGTGACAGATTCGGATACAACAGAAATCGCTGACAAGATGGTGAAGAAGCTTCTTAATATGCGGATCTTTGCGGATTCGGAGGGGAAGACCAACCTAAGTCTGGCGGATGTTGGAGGAGAGCTGCTGCTAGTCTCCCAGTTTACGCTCTACGCAGACTGCAAGAAGGGGAACCGACCTTCCTTCATCAAGGCGGGCGCACCGGAGCATGCAGAGCGGATCTATGATTATATTGTGGAAGAATGCAGAAAGACGCAGATCAAAGTGGAGACCGGAAGCTTTGGCGCGGATATGAGCTGTGCCCTGATCAATGACGGACCATTTACGATTGATCTGGATAGTGAGGAATTATAACCATATAGTAGTTATTATAATTTAAGCTGCTTGCTATATAAGCAGCTTTTTTCTTTATCCGCCCAATGTGATATCCTGTGTAGAATACCACTTGAGCGCGTCCTCAAAGTCGGATTCCTGAAAGTCCGGCCAATTCCGATCGACGACATAGAAATCGGAGTAGACAGATTGGATGGGAAGAAAGCCGGATAGTCTTCGCATACCACCCCAGCGGACGATTAGATCGATTCTGGCGATGTCAGAGGAATACGGGGTTCCATCCTGCTGAATGTGAGCCAGATCCCATTTCCACCCATAATTGACGAGGAAATTCACGCGGATTCCTCCGCCGTTTACCTTCGTTCTGGTGGTATATGGTCGCAGCTCCTCTGGAAAGCACGGAGAATCGGCATCGCCGATTACTAACAAGTCTGCACCTTCCTTTGTCAGCAGATCGACTGCTTGAATACAGACCGCTTGAAATGCTTCGAATTGTTCCTTCGGCCGCTTGCAGTTATCTACGGTGAAGCCATAGTAGGTGATCTCTTCTACATTATTCTCCTTTGCCTGCCGGAGAAGCTTAAGTCCGGGCAGCAGACCATATTCATAGCCGTCCTGCTTCCTCATTCCGTGTTCAACTGCCCAGCGCCGGTTTCCGTCCGGTATAATACCAATGTGCTTTGGTTTCTTCTTCATCAATGATC
>CACZRT010000091.1 GCA_902783585.1 uncultured Lachnospiraceae bacterium
GATCATTGTAAGGGCTGCGGCATCTGTGCCAAGGTCTGTCCATTTGATTCCATTAATATGAAGGAGGGACAATAAGATGGCAATACGCGAACGTTTATCCGGCAATGAAGCGGTTGCTCTGGCGATCAAGCAGATCAATCCGGATGTTATGCCGGCATTTCCGATCACTCCTTCTACCGAAATACCGCAATATGTAGCGAACTACATTGCCAACGGCAAGATGGATACGGAATTCATTCCCGTAGAGAGCGAACACAGCTCCATGAGCGCAACTGTGGGTGCTTCCGCAGCAGGCGCCAGAGCGCTCACCGCTACCTCTTCCTGCGGAATGGCACTGATGTGGGAGGAATTATATGTAGCAGCCTCCAATCGTCTTCCATTGGCACTTGCCTTAGTCAATCGTGCATTATCCGGACCGATCAACATCAACTGTGATCACTCCGACAGTATGGGTGCACGGGATACCGGCTGGCTGCAGATCTATGCAGAGAGCAATCAGGAAGCCTACGACAACATGATCCAGGCGTTCCGGATTTCCGAGCATAAGGATGTCATGCTTCCGATCATGATCTGTCAGGACGGTTTTATTACCAGCCATGCCGTGATGAATATTGAATTATTAGAAGATAACGTCGTGAAGGAATTCGTCGGCGAATACGAGCCGGAGCATTATCTGTTAGACTCCGCGCAGCCGATCGCCATCGGACCGTATGCGGTATCCAATTATTATATGGAGACCAAGATGGGACAGCGCACCGCGATGAAGAACGCCAAGCAGGTCATCTTAGATGTTGCTAAGGAATTCGAAGCAATTTCCGGACGTCACTACGGTTTCTTTGAAGAATATCAATTAGAGGATGCCGAATACGCCGTTCTGATTATCGGTTCAGCAGCCGGAACCTGTAAGGACGCCATTGATCAGCTTCGTGCACAGGACAAGAAGGTCGGTCTGTTAAAGCTCCGCGTCTTCCGTCCATTTCCTGCCGAAGAGATCGCGGCGGCAGTTGCCCATGTTAAAGCTCTGGCGATCATGGATCGTTCCGACAGCTTCAGCGGCAACGGCGGACCACTCGGTGCCGAGGTTTCACAGGCACTGTACAACGCGCATTCCGATGTGAAGACCGTGAATTACATCTATGGTCTTGGCGGACGTGATATTCGGGTAGAGGATTTCGAAGATATCTATTCCCGTTTGGAAAGAATAGCCGAAACCGGTGAAGTTACTGACCAATTTGACTATATCGGTCTTAGAAAGTAGGAGGGACGTTTATATGGCTACGAAATATAATTTCAAAGAAGTAATGAACAAACCGGAACGTCTTGCTCCGGGACATAGAATGTGTGCGGGCTGCGGCGGAACCATTGCCGTACGTGCCGTCTTACGTGCTCTTCATGAGGGCGATCATGCGGTGATCGGCAACGCGACCGGATGTCTTGAGGTATCCACCTTCATGTATCCTTATACCGCTTATGAAGACAGCTATATTCACAATGCATTTGAAAATGCCGGTGCTACACTCTCCGGCGTGGAGACTGCTTATCATGTGCTCAAGAAAAAGGGCAAGATCAACGACACATACAAATTCATCACCTTCGGCGGTGACGGCGGAACCTATGATATCGGTTTCCAATCCCTCTCCGGCGCGATGGAACGCGGTCACGATCTGGTCTATGTCTGCTATGATAACGGCGCTTATATGAATACCGGTATCCAGCGGTCTTCCGCTACACCGAGATATGCCGATACCACCACCACTCCGGTCGGTTCGGAATCGGTAGGTAAGCTGCAGGGACGTAAGGATCTGGCAGCGATCATCGCCGCGCATAACGTTGCTTATGTCGGTCAGACCACCCTTCTCGGTAACTTCAAGGACATTCATACCAAGGCAGAAACCGCCATCTACACACCGGGACCTGCATTCTTAAATGTCATGGCACCTTGTCCGCGTGGCTGGAGATATGAGACAGATGAGATCATGGACATCTGCAAGCTCGCCGTTGAGACCTGCTACTGGCCGTTATTCGAAGTGATCGAGGGCAGATGGATCCTGAATTACGAGCCGAAGAAGAAGCTTCCGATTGAAGACTTCTTAAAGAAGCAGGGACGCTTCAAGCACCTCTTCAAGCCGGGCAACGAGCATCTGATCGCTCAGTTCCAGGAGGAAGTGGACCGCCGCTGGGAAGATCTGCAATATAACTGTTCCAGAGCGTAACAGCAGAAAACCATTTATACTATAATAAAACAAGACCGGCAAACGGATATCATCTATCTCGTCTGCCGGTCTTAATCTCTTATATGGTATGATTCTCTCCTATTCATAATCCAGAGTGCTTTTCAAATACTCTGCACAAGCCCGTATGAACCGGTCCTCGATCGTGTGCCGTTTCAGATGTCCTAATTGCTCCACATTTTCCTTCGGAACGAAGCCGCCAGCCATACTTGCGTGTCCGCCGCCATTCCCGATACCTTCTAACGCCTTCGAAATGATCTTACCGCAATCCAAGGATTCCAATTCGCTCCGAACCGAGAACTTCAGCCCATCCTCTCTGTCAGCAAAGACGACTGCAAACTCCACCACATTCAGATCCAGAATAAAATCCGAAACCATCGCAACCAAGGCATCCGGGCAGTCAAATGGAATCTCTGCAAATCCCATATAATTATAGATCTTGATATTCGAGATTGCCGCGCCATACGCCTGCAAATCTTCAAGCTCCATGGTGCTGCTGGCCACCTCATCCAGCTTCTTCTGATCAACATAATGATACAGATAACCATACATCTCAATATCCAGCTCGGTCACACCTCGGGACAGATTATTCGTATCCACCCGAAGTCCGTATAGAAGTGCCGTCGCTGTATTGGAATCCATTGGCGTACCGCTCACCTTAAAATAATCTGCGATCAGTGTAGCACAGGATCCAACGATCCGCACATCCTTATACTTATAATCACACGCATACACCGTCGGATGATGATCAATACATGCCACTTCATCCCCCGGAAAATCCGTAATATTCGCATTGAACTTCTGCGCATCTACCGTCACAATATAGTCCTCAGCCTTCATATCCGGAATATCCTTGATATTATAGATCTTCATATCAAACACATCGATCATGCGCTTCGTATTCAACTTCTCGATCGTGCCGTCATAACACATCGTTGATTCAATTCCGTGATATTGCAGGAACACTTTAAGCCCCAGTCCGCTCGCCATGGCATCCGGATCCGGAAAATTATGCGTCTGAATATAGACCGTATGCCCTTTTAATAATTCAATCAGCTTCTGCCATTCCATAGATATCTCCTCTTCAAACGTGTCTCTCATCTATGTCTATACTTTACTACCATCAGATTTGATCCTTAATCCCCAAAACATCCATCAATGCATCCTGCAAGACTCTGGAGAAATTAATCCCGGCAGCTTCCGCCCTTTCAGCAAGCCACTGCGGTATCGAGCAATTCTTTTTCACAGATAGATTCCGTATTTTTTTTCGATAGGAATCAAAATTAATCCTTCCCTTGATCATAGTATTCCGTTCCCATCAGACCAATATAATCTCTTGCCATTTCGATTGCATCATAAAAATCCTTGCCTTCTGTATATCCATCCATATCTGGTATATATACACCATATTCATGATTTGAATCTTCTTTCATCAAAACCGGATAAACTGTTTTCATGTTCTACCTCCGCTCACTATTATACGCATTTTATACGCATTCATCAATGGCGATTGCATAGAAAAAACCACCCTCGAGCTTTGCCCGATAAAAGGGTGGAATTTCTAACCTTATAAGCAGGTCAACCCACCTTGTGAGTGGTTGCTCCTCTTTGTATCTATAATCTAGTATATTACAATCAGAAAAGCAAATTTGAAAACCACAAAAAGATGCTCCCTGTACAAAACTATCTTATTATAAAAAATGTAAAAATGCATTTTTTTATGCTTAATCGCATGTCGATAGTCTTAATATTCACTTGACTTATTATTAGGTATTTGTCATAATCTATCCAGGAGCAATCGTGTTGCAAGGTGTGGTTAATCTCCCTTTTCTGAAGGGAGGTGGTGTATATAATGAATACATACGAAGTTCTGACATTGTTGATTTTAAGCAATACATTCATTGTTACACTGCTTGCCTATCTGAATAACGATAGGAACAACAAGCGAAAATAAAAATCAGCCTATCCTTGTACTTTAGCCGGTCTTGGATAAGCTGATTTTTCACAAATCCAAGGGAAGTTAACCCACCTTGTGGGCGATTACTCCTCTTTGTATCTATAATCTAGCATATATCATTCAAAAATTCAAGTATGAAGTAGTTTCTACGTCATTTTTTAATTGTCAGCTTTTCTTAAATTGTTCTTGACAAAGACATAGAATTTCAGTATACTATAAAAGCTGTGTGGTTCACAGCTTACGCGGAAGTGTCGGAACTGGCAGACGAGCAAGACTAAGGATCTTGTGGCAGCAATGTCGTGTGGGTTCAAGTCCCATCTTCCGCAGTAGACCAAGAATCGGAAACCTTATAAATCAAGGTGTTCCGGTTCTTTTTTTGTTACCCACTGTCAGAAAATCAATAGTCTTCAGATCAGGCAATGAACACATCTCCTAGCGAAAAAGAAGCCCCCAGCAGCCGCCACTACCGGGGGGCGTTTGTGCATATGCAATATACTAGCATCCTTTTTCATAGGCATATTATAGTATATCTGCCAAATGTTTGCATTGTTCCTTAAAAATGTTTATATGACTTCAGGAAACAATTTCATGCTTGAATTTCATTTTCAAAAAAGGCGGACATTAGTGATGGAACAGACGGATTCCGGTAAATGCCATCACCATATCATACTGATCTGCACATTCAATTACCAGATCATCCCGCACGGAGCCGCCCGGCTGAGCGATATACTTGACGCCGCTCTTCTTTGCGCGTTCGATGTTATCTGAGAACGGGAAGAATGCATCCGAGCCAAGCGTAACATCGGTGTTACCGTCTAACCATGCGCGCTTCTCTTCTCTGGTGAATACCGGCGGCTTAACCTTGAACCGCTTCTGCCACTCACCTTCCCGCAATACATCCTCATATTCATCGCCAATATAGACATCGATCGCATTATCCCGGTCTGCACGTCCCAGATCATCCACAAACTGTAAGGACAATACCTGTGGTGACTGACGAAGATACCAGTTATCTGCCTTCTGTCCGGCAAGTCTGGTACAATGGATACGGGACTGCTGTCCGGCACCGATACCGATTGCCTGTCCACCCTTCACATAGCATACGGAATTCGACTGGGTATACTTTAAGGTGATCAATGCAATCTTGATATCAATCAATGCAGATTCCGGCAATTCCTTGTTCTTGGTCACGATATTCGACAGAAGATCTGCATCAATGTTCAACTCATTTCTTCCCTGTTCAAAGGTGATCCCGTATACCTGCTTACGCTCTAATTCCGCCGGAACGTAGGTCGGATCGATCTGGATCACATTATAATTGCCCTTTTTCTTCTGCTTTAAGAGCTCCAGTGCTTCCTCTGTATATCCCGGAGCGATCACACCATCTGATACCTCGCGCTTGATCAGGCGTGCCGTATCCACATCACAGACATTGGACAAGGCAATGAAATCACCAAAGGATGACATACGGTCTGCACCTCTGGCTCTTGCATACGCACATGCAAGCGGAGAAAGAGGGCCCAGATCATCCACCCAATAGATCTTCGCCAGCGTATCATCCAACGGAAGACCAACGGCGGCGCCGGCAGGTGATACATGCTTGAAGGATGTAGCCGCCGGAAGTCCGGTTGCCTCCTTCAATTCCTTCACCAGCTGCCAGCCATTGAATGCATCCAGAAAATTAATATATCCCGGCTTACCATTCAACACCTTGACCGGAAGATCACTTCCATCCTCCATAAAGATCCGGGATGGCTTCTGATTCGGATTACAACCATATTTCAATTCAATCTCGTTCATATTCTAACCTCCATATTCCACTTTTCACAATTACCCCTGATTCTTATTCACGATCCGTGTCTCTGCGATTCCGGTCGCGATATCAATAAACCGCACGAACAGAGACACCTTATTCTCCTCATTCAGGCTCTTCCACACCATCTCGGTAAAGGAATCAATATCACCTGTAATATCCACAAGCTTAGGTTCTCCTTCAAAGCTCGGAAGCGGCTCCTCATTTCTCGCATAGGTATGGATGAAATGCCCTTCTCCACTGATCGGATTCTTATAAGCAAAGGTAAACCGATTGCAGGCATCCGGATTCCCGTTATTGCTCTTTAAGATTGACATTGCATACGCATAATTACCATCTTCTATATTCATGATACCGGAGATACGCGGTGTATAATTCGGTGCATCCGGTTCGAACTGCCGGCTGCGAAGAGACTGTTCAAAGGTAAGTCCTTCCTTCATACCATCATAGATCGTATCGGTCTGATCTCCGTTGGTGACAATCGTCTTATTCCCCAGCACCCGTACCGGTGCATAGATGATCAGACTCGGATCCTCCATCTTCGACGGATCATAAGCCTCCGTGCGGATTCCCTCTCCCTCGGTAACAAACACACGATTCCGGCTGTTATTGCTTCTTCCCATGATAAAATAAGCAGTTACCGCCTTGGTTCCATCCGTAGATTTACCGATCACGATCCCTCTTCCCGGATAGGTGTTGCTCTTTAACTCCTGTTCTAATGACAGCATCTTCATCTTCGGTTCTCCTTCCTTTCTCTTCCTGACATACACTTCGCAATTACATATTGCACCCTGATCCCATCTGACAATATCCACACTCATGATAAACTGAGCAGGAAAGACGGTGCCGCCTCCCACATCAAATATCCGCGCGGACACATCTGCCTTCAGATAAGAACAGTGCATAAAAAAACGCCCGGGCATACTTGCAGATCCCTGCGCTGCCCAGGCGGTCGGCTCCTATGATCGTACACTCCCCGATAGTCTTATCTCCTATCATTATCCGCCAGTCATGTACGCATTTATCATATCGAAATATGATTGAAAATGCAAGCGTCATTTTGTCTCTTGAAATCAAAATGACTTCTTATTATACTGAAACCAAGCCAATTGCATTACAACTATGAATGGGGAGGAGTGCTTATGGGATTGTTTTCCGACTATTATCAAATAGATTCTTATGCTCCGGAAGAAGAAATGGTTCACAAATCCGTTGACGAAGAGATTGCGTTCTATCGTGCCATATGCAGCGGGGATATGGATGCAATACGGAAAAACTGTGAAGAAAAACGATTTCACGATCAGGAGGGGGTAGGACGGCTTTCTCAGGATCCAGTCACCAACCTGAAATATCATATGGTGATCACTGCAGCCATGACCACTCGACTATGCATTGAAAAGGGATTGGAATCCGAACGGGCATTCCGTATGAGCGATTTCTATATCCAGCAATTAGATCAGGCAAATACCATCGATCAGGTAACGGATATTCACGACCGAATGGTACTTGACTTCACCGGTAAGATGCGCCTTCTTCGCAAGGATACCGGAACCTCCAGACCGATCACCAAATGCATCAATTATATCTATATTCATATTAATGAACGAATTACCATTGATGATCTGTCCGAATATGTCAAGGTCTCCCAAAGCTATTTATCGAGACAATTTCCAAAAGAGATCGGGGTATCGGTCAGCGATTACATCCGGGAGAAGAAAATAGAGATTGCACAGGATCTCTTAAAGAATACCGACCGGAGTATCATTGATATTGCCTGTCAGCTTTCCTTCTCTTCCCAGAGCCATTTCATACAGACCTTTAAGCACTATGTCGGAATGACGCCGAAAAAATACAGAGACTTAAATGGTCGTGATACATGGTTGGGGAAGGAGCATTAAGGACTTTACATATAATTGATAACCTAGTTCAAACCAAAGATCACATACAAAATGAGCCCCAAGGTATTCCTACCCTGAGGCTCATTTCATAGATGATATCTATTCTATTACTCTTCTTGTAGATCAATCAGATGGTCACCTTCGTGAAATCAATTCGGTAATCACCCTGACACGATCCATTAGATATTTGCCTTAGCAACATCTACTAACTTAGCAAATCCATCTGCATCGCTGATTGCCATCTCAGACAGCATCTTACGATTGATATCAACACCGGCAACCTTCAAGCCATGCATCAGCTTGCTGTAAGAGATACCGTTCATTCTTGCTGCAGCATTGATACGTGCGATCCACAGCTGTCTGAACTGTCTCTTCTTCTCCTTACGTCCTGCATAAGAGGTTGCAAGACCTCTCATAACAGACTGCTTAGCAACTCTGTACTGCTTAGAACGAGCTCCCTTATATCCCTTTGCGAGCTTTAATACCCGATTATGCTTCTTCTTTGCGTTCAATCCGCCCTTAACTCTTGCCATGACTAACTTCCTCCTACTCTTACAGATATGGTAAAATCTTCTTCATCGTCTTAACATTGGTAGCATCTGTTAAGGTTGCCTGTCTAAGATTTCTCTTTCTCTTAGTTGTCTTCTTCGTTAAGATGTGGCTCTTATAAGCCTTCATTCTCTTTAATTCACCGTTGGCTGTCTTCTTGAAGCGCTTTGCAGCTGCCTTCTTTGTCTTTAACTTTGGCATAACTCTTCCTCCTTATAATAAAACATCCTAATCTATACCTGAGCCGATCCATCCGTTATTCGGCTCTTGATAAATGATTTTAACGTTTTTCAGCTAAAAACATTACCATACTTCTTCCTTCTGCCTTGGCCGGCTTCTCGATCACTGCGACATCCGCAAGCTCCTCGGCAAAATTATCCAAGATCTCCTTACCGATCTCCATATGTGCAAGCTCACGTCCGCGGAACCGGACAGACACCTTCACCTTGTCGCCCTTGGTCAGGAACTTTCTGGCCTGATTGATCTTGGTATTCAAGTCATTCTTATCAATATTCGGAGAAAAACGGATCTCCTTGATATCGATCGTCTTCTGCTTCTTCTTGGCTTCCTTCTCCTTACGCATCTGCTCGTAACGGAATTTGCCGTAATCCACGATCCTACATACCGGTGGGGTTGCGTTCGGTGCGATCTTTACCAGATCGAGCTCTGCATCCTGTGCTAACTTCTGTGCATCCTTGGCTGACATGATCCCAAGCTGTTCTCCGTTCTCGCCAATCACACGTACTTCCTTGTCTCTGATTTGTTCGTTGATCATTAAATCGCTAATAGTCGTACACCTCCATATAATAGACTGATAACCCGTATGTATTATGTGCCTTACACAACTGCTGCTTAGTCAGACATCCATGAAACCATGTAAACCGCCGCGTCCGCACATAAGAAAAGTGGATAGCAAAGCCATCCACATTAAGCACATTCTTA
>CACZRT010000092.1 GCA_902783585.1 uncultured Lachnospiraceae bacterium
AACTGACCACTGACTGTGATCTCTGTTCCGGTAATATCCAGTGCCTGCTGGGTAGCACCCACCTGATTGTAAGCAAGTCCGCCGACCCAGTGAACCGTCAGGATGGCAAGAATGGTAACTAATGCGGAGCCAACACCGGCACAGGATCTTGCAAGTGTGGTAAGTCCTTCACGCTCTTTACCACCCTCGGTAAATGCCGGGATCATGGACCAGTACGGAATATCCATCATGGTATAAGTGACGCCCCACATAATATAGGAGACTGCTGCATAAGCGATCATGCCGGGACCGTCCAGTGATGGCGGAGCAGCGAACATCAGGAATAGGATGACGGCGTTGGTAATGGTACCGATCATTAACCATGGACGGAACTTGCCCCATTTGGTACGGGTCTTAGCAACAATGATTCCCATGATCGGATCGTTAAATGCGTCAAAGATCCGGGCTACTAACAGTATGATTCCCATGGCAACTGCGCTGACTCCCAGCACATCCTGGAAATAATAGAGGACATAGGATGCGGACAGCATGTAGACCATGTCCTTACCTACGGCACCGAGTCCATAGGATATCTTTTCTTTCAACGATAGTTTCATATTATATAACCTCCTCAATTCTTGTTGATGTTAATGAAATGATGTGTTGATTCGTTATTATGCTCCCTTGCGTTCTGCTTCTTTGCATGGTCCGCAGGACTGACGCGTAACCATGGAACAAGGGATCATGATCTTCATCGGTGTCCGGAGTGGCGATATGGCACCCATAAAGATCAGGTTGGCTGCAATCTGCCCCATGTCGTAGGCGGGGGCATGCATGGTGGTCAGCGGCGGCGAGGTGAATTCCGTCATTTCCGTATCATTCATGCCGATCACGGATATATCCTTCGGTACCTTCAGTCCCGCATTTTTAATTGCCTTGATCACGCCGATGGCAATAGCATCGCTTGCCGCAAGAATCGCGGTCGGAAGCTCTGTGCCGGAGGATAAGATCTCGGTCATGCATTTGTATCCGGATGCTGCGGTAAATGCGCCTTCCACGATCTGTTCATATTCGTTAAGGCCATGAGCAGTCATATATTCATGGTAAGCCTGCTTTCTCGGATCCTGTATCAGTTCCTTGCCGGAAGCGTATTCCACTCCGCCGATATATGTGATCCGCCGGTGGGAGAGCTGATAGAGATAATCCATGGCTTCTTTTGCTGCATTTTGAAAATCAATAGTAAGGGTTGTTACCGTGGGTCGGTCTACCGGCATATCGACAAACAGAAGATTCTTCTGCTTGCGGATCAAGTCATTCACATCGTCCGTGGCAAATTTGCCGATGCAGATCATACCGTCTATGTTCTCTAACAGCTTCTTATAATCGGTATCCGAGCGGTAGGCGCGGATCAGTGTCACATCGTTGCGCCGACAGAAATCCTCGATGCCTTTCCTTATTAATAAGTAGTAATCATCCTGTATCTCCTGTTCTGCGGAGAACCACTGAAGAATTCCCAGACGGAATCCGGCAGGCGGGAATCCCGGTGGATGTATGGACTGTCCGTTTGAATCGGCCGCAGGATCATTTGCTCGATTGGATGCGGATTTCTTCTTATAACCAAGGCGGTCTGCCGCGAGAAGAACCCGGTCTCTGGTCTCGTCTGTTACATGCATGGTGGAATCCTGATTCAGGATCCGGGAGACGGTAGCCGGAGAGACATCTGCTTCTTCCGCAATATCGCGTATGGTCGCCATAATAGTCACCTCCTTATTGGTAGAGCCTTTTACTTTTGCCTTTTTATGTTGCTATTGCTTGCGTTTACTTATGTTTATGGATGACTCTTTTTAACGCATTTCCTGTTGTTTACTAAATTTTACTATAAATGAATGGATTTGTCCAGTAAAATTTTTGAAAAATTTACTAAAAATGTATTGACATTTTAGTAAACGTTAGTTATTCTTAGAACAGAGATAAAGGAATAGGAGGTCATACGACATGACGACACAGGAGTTGCTTCAATATGTAACAACAGAAGAATTCAAGGCAAAGCTGTTAGACATCTATGTAGATGCTGAGAGAATGGATTATCAGGTACAGAGATATCAGAAGGCGATCGAGATCTTTCAGGGGACCTTCGGTGCGGGAGAAGCTTCTATATACAGTGCGCCGGGCCGGACTGAGGTTGGCGGCAACCATACCGATCATCAGTATGGAAGAGTGCTGGCAGCGTCGATCAACTTAGATGCGATCGGAATCGTGCGGAAGCGGGATGACGGCAAGGTGCAGATCAAATCCGATGGGTATGACCTGATCACAGTTGATAGTAATGATATTCAGAAGGTAGATGAGGAAGAGAATACGACACTTTCTTTAATTAAAGGTATGCTTGCCGGCGTGAAGGAGCATGGATATGAGATCGGAGGATTCGAGGCGTATGTGACCAGTGATGTGCTGATCGGCGCGGGACTTTCTTCCTCCGCAGCTTTTGAAACTTTGATTGGAACGATCCTTTCATATCTCTATAATGACGGGAAGATCTCGGCGATTGAGATCGCGATCCTCGGTCAGTATGCGGAGAATGTGTATTTTGGCAAGCCGTGTGGGCTGATGGATCAGATGGCAAGCTCCGTGGGGAATCTGGTAACGATTGATTTTGCGGATCCGAAGAATCCGGTTGTAGAGCGCGTGGAATTCGATCTGGAACAGCATGGGTATGATCTGTGCATTACGGACACCAAGGGTTCTCATGCGAATCTGACACCGGATTATGCGGCAGTGCCGGAGGAAATGAAGAAGATCGCGGCTTATTTTGGCAAAGAGGTTCTGCGGGATGTGACTTTTGAAGACATCATGAGCCATATTGCTGCGCTCCGGAGTACGACCAATGACCGTGCGGTATTAAGAGCGATTCATTTTATTGAGGAAAACAAACGAGTGACCGAGGAGGTTGCTGCTTTGAAGAGTGGAGATACGGATGCGTTCTTGAAGGGCGTCCGGGCATCCGGAGATTCTTCTTATAAATATCTTCAGAATATCTATAGTCCGCAGGATGTTCTGCATCAGAATATGTCGCTGGCGCTGGCGATCAGTGATGTGACTCTGCAGGGGAACGGCGTTGCACGTGTACATGGCGGCGGATTCGCAGGAACGATACAGGCATTTGTGAAAAAGGAGAAGACCGCCGACTACAAGAAGGCAATGGATCAGGTATTTGGCGGGGATTCCTGCCATGTGCTGAAGATTCGGAAGTATGGCGGGATGGAAGTGATTTAATTCGCTCATGAGTGCGAGTGACGACTAACGAGGCACAGGGGTTGCATTAGGCTTCGTTTCGAATGTGGCTTGACATGTGGTGTATATGATGTGCGGATAGCCACATTCTCAAAGGCGCCTCCTGCAACCCCAGTTGCCCTCGTTAGTCTGTAGATTGCAAGATGAGAAGGATTGAGGCGGATATCACTTGATAATTGACATTTACACGATACTGTGTTAATGTCAAATCGGGTGGTGATAATATGGATGGATATTATACGGTTTCGGAATTCGCAAGTATAATAGGAAAAGACGCCGGCAATATAAGAAAAAAACTGATAAAAGGCGAGATTCAAGGTGAAAAAATAGGAAAACAGTGGGTGATACCTAAAGGAACGGTTTATCCGGAGGATCGCCGTGTTAAGTCCGGAGATTATCGCAATTGGAGAAAACGTATATCAGTTAGACAGGATAATCCTAAATTGATGAAAGCGTTAAGAGCTATGTGCTGTGAGATCCAGTTAGTATACGGTTCAATGCTTGACCAAATTGTTTTGTATGGTTCATATGCCAGAGGCGAGGAAACTGAAGAATCAGATGTTGACATTGCCGTGATTTTAAGAAAAAAAGATACTGAAAAGAAGCATAGCGCAATGACGGATATTGTCGTTGATTATGAACTAGCTCAGGGCGTAACGTTGTCTGTAATTACAATAGAAAAAGAAGAAATGCAGAATTGGGATACACTCCTTCCTTTTTATAATAATATTAAAAAGGAGGGGATTATTCTATGGAAAACAGCTTAGAGGCTCTATCAAAATATAGATATGAAGCTGGGTTGGAGGCACTAGAGGATGCAAGACTTATGCTTGCAAACAAAAGATATAAAAATGCTTTAAACAGAGGGTATTATGCGATATTTCACTTTATACGAGCCGTCAATTCTTTGGATCGGTTTGATAGTAGTAAACATAGTGGAGTAATTTCTTTTTTTAATCAACATTATGTTAAGCAGGGGATATTTCCAAAGGAAGTGTCTAAGCTGATAAAACTGGCTTCTGAGAATAGAGAAAAGGCAGACTATCTGGATTTTTTTATTGCTTCCAAAAGCGAAGCAGAAAAACAGATAAAGCGTGCTGAAGAATTTGAAGGATATATTAAGGATTATCTGCAAAGAAAAAGTGTTTTATAGAGATAAGAGTTCAAAATAAAAGTAGGAGGATGAATAGCATGATTAATACATGGATTACGGAGTTGGTTCAGTACGGGATTCGTGAGGGATTGGTGGCATCGGAGGATGTGATCTATACGACGAATCGGTTGTTGGAGCTGCTTAAGCTGCAGGAATATATTGCGCCGGAGGGAGAGATCGCCAGGCGGCCGCTTTCTGAGATCTTAGATGATCTGATGGGATATGCGCATGAGCAGGGAATCCTGCCGGAGGATACGATTGGTAAACGGGATCTGTTCGATACGAAGATCATGGGTCTTCTGACACCGCCGCCGTCAACAGTAAGGCTGGCATTCAAAAATCATTTGGCACATTCCTCACAGGAGGCAACGGATTACTACTATTCCTTCAGTAAGGCGACGAATTATATCCGTACAGACCGGATTGCGAAGGATGAGAAATGGGTTGCGAAGACAGAGTATGGGGATCTGGATATTACTATTAATCTGTCCAAGCCGGAGAAGGACCCAAGAGATATCGCCAAGGCAGGACAGGCGAAGAAATCCGGTTATCCGGCGTGTCTGTTGTGTGCGGAGAATGAAGGCTATGCGGGACATATCTCACATCCGGCAAGACAGAATCACCGGATCATTCCGATGCAGTTGGACGGAGAGAATTATTATCTCCAATATTCTCCGTATGTCTATTATAACGAACACTGTATCATATTCAATGAGCAGCATATTCCGATGGTAATCAACCGTGCAACCTTCTCGAAGCTGTTGGATTTTGTGGGACAGTTCCCGCATTATATTGCCGGCTCCAATGCGGATCTTCCGATCGTAGGAGGCTCAATCCTTAGCCATGATCATTTTCAAGGTGGTAATTACGAGTTTGCGATGGCGAAGGCTCCGGTGGAAGAACAGGTAACGATCCCGGGTTATCCGGATATCGTGGCAGGGATTGTGAAATGGCCGATGAGTGTGCTTCGGATCAACAGTGAGGATAAGGAGTCGCTGGTTGACTGCGCGGATCATATACTGAAGACATGGAGAGGCTATACCGATGAGGACGCATTTATTCTAAGCGAGACAGACGGTGTGCCGCATAATACGATCACACCGATCGCGCGGATGCGGAACGGTAAGTATGAGCTGGATTTGGTGCTTCGGAATAATATTACAACGGAGGAATGTCCTCTGGGATATTATCATCCGCATTCCGAGTATCATCATATCAAGAAGGAAAATATCGGACTGATCGAGGTTATGGGACTGGCCATTCTTCCGGCACGTCTTAAAGCGGAGCTTGCAGATCTGGAGCGGGCCATTCTTGCAGGAGAGGATATTGCCGCAAATGAGACGCTTGCCAAGCATGCGGATTGGGTGAAGGAGATCCTTCCGAAACACGAAGTGACCGCCGAGAATATTCACGGTATCCTGCAGACGGAGATCGGAATCGTATTCTCTCATATCCTGGAGAATGCCGGTGTATATAAGCGGACACCGGAAGGGAAGGCGGCATTCTTGAAGTTTGTGGGGAGTCTGTAAGACTTGTTTCGGATCATTTGAAAGAGTCAGAAATAAAATACGTTTATTATATCATTCATGTATCAAAACCACTTGTCGGGAGAAGACAGGTGGTTTTATATTTTGAATTCAATGACAGAATGATTGCTCTGTTATATATTTAAAAGAAAAAAGATAATTATGACATATTTGATTGACAAATAAGTGATTATATGCTATATATAGCATACACGATGGAGGTCGTGAATGAAGTTTTATGTAAATTTTTACAAAGACAAAGATGGCAATAAGCCTGTAGGAATGTTTATTCGAACACTGGATGTTAAGATGAAAGCAAAAGTTACTGCAAGTATTCAGTTATTAGAAGAATATGGGGATCGTGCAAGAGAACCGCTTAGTAAACATCTCGGTGATGGTATCTTTGAAATTCGAGTTAGTGAGGGGAATAATATTGTAAGAATTCTATATTTTTTGATAACAACAGGATTATCATAGCAACAAATGGTTTTGTGAAGAAGACAAGAAAGACGCCACCAAGTGAAATTGCGTTAGCGAAAGAGCGTAGAGCAGATTATTATCGTAGAAGGGATGCAGGGACGTATGAGTGATTTTCAAGAATTAAAAGAAGAGTTGATGCAAGATCCGATATTTAAAAAAGAATATGAATCTCTGCAGCCGGAAATGGATATTACCAGAGCAATTTTGAATGCGCGTATTAATGCTGGATTAACGCAAGTCGAATTATCGGAGCGGACAGGGATAAGTCAAGCTGATATTAGCCGGTTGGAAAATGGGATACGGAATCCTAGTCTTGCACTTTTGAAACGACTTGCAGAAGCAATGGATAGTACATTAAAGATAGAGTTTATACCTAAGAGAAGAAGGCCGGATTAATTAAGTCAAGTAAAGATAACGACAGTTTGGAGGAATGTTATGTATCCAGAAATTGATATTAAAAAAACCGGAGAATGTATATCCAAATTGATGAAACAAAAAGGAATTACTGTTAAGGATGTTCAACAGCGGTTGATGTTGGGAAGTGTGCAAAGCGTTTATCATTGGTTAAATGGTCTGAGTTTGCCGTCTGTTGATAACTTATATGCTTTGAGTGATATGTTAAATGTGTCGATGGATGATTTAATCTGTGGTAATCGTCAGAATAAAAAAGTACAGAAAACGGATATATTATATTTGAATTCCCTGCTTGATGCAGAAATTGATTTTGATAAGAATAACTTTAATAAAAAATATCGTGATATAGATAGATTGCAGAGTTATTGCAATAAAATTATAAGTATAGAGGTTGCCTAACGAGATGGATTATGAATGACTGAAGAGTCGTCGCTGTCTTACTCCCATTTCGC
>CACZRT010000093.1 GCA_902783585.1 uncultured Lachnospiraceae bacterium
GCATGCCCCACGAAAACCGGTTGTAGCTATTTTCTATAATTCACATATCGTTCATGGTGATTTTCTAAAAACGCTCACTAACTCACTTCGTTCAGACAGCGTTCGCGTTTTTGAAAATCATCCATTCACTCTATGGAATTATCACGAAAATAGACAAATGGTATTTCTTAGGGGGATGCAAGCCCTTTGATGTTGCTGTTTTCCTTAAGTTTATAATGCTCGCTCGTGTCAATAGGGGTACTGATAATTATACCTATAGGTATGTCGTCATCCTTATTCCACGATCAGCATGGCGTCTCCGAAGCTGAAGAACCGATACTTCTCTTCGACTGCCACCTGATAAGCGTGAAGCACGGTTTCGCGGTCAGCAAGTGCCGATACCAGCATGATCAGTGTCGATTCCGGCAGATGGAAATTCGTGATCAACGCATCAATGACTTTAAATTGATAGCCAGGATAGATAAAGATATCCGTCCAGCCGCTTGCCGCATGCATGGTTCCGTCTGCAGCCGCCACGGATTCCACGGTACGGGTACTGGTGGTTCCCACGGATATGACGCGTCCTCCGGCTGCCTTCGTCTCGTTAATGATATCAGCCGCCTCTTCATCTACCATATAGAATTCCGAATGCATATGATGATCTAAGATATTATCCTCCTTAACCGGGCGGAAGGTTCCGAGTCCGACATGAAGGGTTACCTTCGCGATCCGTATTCCCTTGGCTTCAATCTTCGCAAGCAGCTCCTCCGTAAAATGTAATCCCGCCGTCGGCGCAGCCGCCGATCCATCATGCTCGGCATAGACGGTCTGATAGCGGTTACGATCCTTTAGTGCATGCGTAATATACGGCGGCAGCGGCATCTGTCCCAGCCGGTCTAACAGCTCCTCCCAGATTCCGTCATACTCAAAGCGGATCAGACGATTGCCCTCTTCTAAGATATCAATGACCTCCCCGACAAGCAGCCCGTCGCCAAAGCTGATCCGGGCGCCGATCCGGGCCTTTTTCCCCGGCTTTACCAGGGTCTCCCAGACCTTCTCTTCCTTTCTGGTAAGCAGGAGAACCTCAATAGCCGCTCCGGTGTCCTCCTTCACGCCCATCAATCTTGCAGGTATCACCTTCGTGTTATTGATCACAAGACAATCTCCCTCCTGCAGATAGTCAATGATATCGTAGAAATGCTTATGCTCGATCTCGCCGCTTTGCTTATGCAGCACCATCAATCTGGAATTATCCCGTTTTTCCAAAGGGTCCTGTGCGATCAATTCCTCCGGCAGTTCATAATTAAAATCACTTAATTTCATATCAATGCCTCAAATTCAAACAACTAGCTTCGAAGTTCAATACCAAGTGCCTTCAGACCCTCAATGATCTTATTGGTGACGGCATTAACCTCCTCGGTCTCTAAGTTCCGATCCTTTGCTCGGAAGGTCATGGAGTATGCAACCGATTTCTTGCCTGCGCCTACCTGTTCACCCTCATAGACATCAAACAGCTGATAGCTCTCCAAGAGCTTGCCGCCGTTCTTACGAATGATATCTTCAATCTGTCCGACGAAGATCGTCTTATCCATAACCATAGACAGGTCTCTCGTGCTGGCAGGGAACTTGGCAATTCCTTCATACTTCCGGTCAAAGGTCGCAAGCGCCGTTACCTTCGGAAGCTCCAGGACTGCCACATATACCTCACCCTTCATATCATAATTCTCCACCACCTGCGGATGCAGCTGACCGATATATCCGATTACGGTATCTCCGTCCTTGATCGCAGCCTGACGACCCGGATGAAGATATGGATATCCACCCTTCGGATCGTAAGTGAAGGACTTCGTAATGCCCAGCTTGCCGAACATCTCCTCCAGCACACCCTTCATAGTGAAGAAATCACCTTCTCCATACATTCCCAGTGTCATCATGCTGACCTCGTCCGGAAGCTCGGTAAGCGGAAGTGCCTTCGGAAGATAGACATTGCCGATCTCATAGAGTCTGGCAGACTTATTCCGACGGTTATAATTCGTAGACAAAGAAGTGATCATTCCATTTAAGGAAATGGTCCGCATAATGGAGAAATCCTCTCCCAACGGATTCGAGATCACGATTGCCTTCCGAAGCTCATCCTCTTCAGGGATCAACAACTTATCATAGACCTTCGGACTCTCAAAGGAATAGCACATACCACCGGAGAAGCCGTTATTCTCAGCCACTTCCCGAAGTATATCTTCTACGAGCATATGGAACTGCTTCTTACCGACGGTCGCCTCACCACGCGGCAGGGTAGAAGGCAGCTTGTCATATCCGTATAATCTTGCCACCTCTTCTGCCAGATCCGCCATACAATGCAGATCCTGACGATAGGTAGGGATCGTTAAGGTATTCGTATCCTTGTTATAGGTAAGACCCAAACGGGCAAAATATTCTAACATCTGCGCCTCCGGAACCTCCATGCCCAGAAGCTTATTCATTTTCTCCGGCTCAAATGGAAGCTCCCATGGTGTAACCGGATTCGGATAGATATCGATCACGCCGTCAACCACTTCTCCGCAGCCAAGCTCCTCGATCAGCTGGCAGGCACGGTTAATTGCTTCTAAGGCAAGGTTCGGATCCAGTCCCTTCTCGAATTTGGAAGAGGCGTCCGTACGAAGTCCGATCCGCTTAGAAGCCAGACGGATATTCGTACCGTCAAAGCAGGCTGCCTCAAATAACAGATTCGAGATGGAATCCGTAACCATGGAATTCTCGCCGCCCATGATTCCGGCAATGGCAACCTCCTTCTCTCCATCACAGATCATCAGAACTCCGGAATCCAGAGTACGCTCCTGTCCGTCTAAGGTGACGAACTTATCTCCGTCCTTTGCGCGCTTTACCACGATCTTATGCCCGGAAAGCGTATCCAGATCAAAGGCATGCATCGGCTGACCATATTCTTCCATTACATAGTTCGTAATATCGACAAGATTATTGATGGAGCGGATTCCCTGTGCTGCCAGACGTTCGCGCATCCACTTCGGAGACGGGCCGATCTTTAAGTTCTTAACCACTCTTGCACAATATCTCGGGCAAAGATCCGTATCCAGCACCTCGACCGATGCATAGTTATCAACATCTCCACCCTTCGTCGTATCCGGCACGACCGGAGGCTTGAATGCAAGACCGTAAGTCGCAGCTGCTTCTCTTGCCATACCAATGATACTGAAGCAATCGACACGATTCGATGTAATCTCATATTCTACAACGCTGTCCCGAAGTCCTAACGCAGCGATCGCGTCATCCCCCGGCTTCACGCCGGAATCCTCCGGAAAGATATAGAGTCCGTCCTCCGGTGCCTCTGGATACAGATTCTTATCTGCTCCCAGTTCTTCGATCGCGCACATCATTCCATAGGAATCAATTCCACGCAGCTTGCCCTTCTTGATCTTGATTCCATTTTCCGGAAGCGGTCCTCCATCATGTCCGCCGGCCACACGTCCACCGTCTAATACAGTCGGTACCAGATCGCCTTCCTTCATATTATGCGCGCCTGTTACAATCTGAATCGGGGCTTCTGCTCCGATATCCACCTGACAGATCACTAACTTGTCCGCATCCGGATGCGGTTCGATCTTAAGCAGCTTGCCCACTACGATCTTCTCCAGATTCTTATCCTTCTTCTCATAGCTCTCTACATGGGATCCCGAGAGCGTGATTGCATCTACAAACTCCTCTACCGGAACATCCAGGTCCGGTACATATGCTTTCAGCCAAGAAATCGGTGTATTCATATTTATATCATTCCTTTCTTAATTACCTTCTATCTCTAACTATCTGTGCTCATCCAAACCGGTTTCAGAATAATCTTAGAACTGGTTTAAGAACCGCACATCATTTTCATATAAGAGCCGCATATCGTCGATCTCATACTTTAAGAGTGCCACACGCTCTAGGCCGATACCGAATGCAAAGCCGGAATACTCTTCCGGATCGATCCCGCAGTCAGTCAGCACCTTCGGATGTACCATGCCGCAGCCCAGGATCTCGATCCAGCCGCTTCCCTTACACATCCGGCAGCCCTTGCCTCCACACTTAAAGCAGCTGACATCTACCTCCGCACTTGGCTCGGTAAATGGGAAATGATGTGGACGGAGCTTGATCTTAGTCTCCGGTCCGAAGAATTCTTCCGCAAACTGCTGCAGAGTTCCCTTCAAGTCTGCAAAGGTTATATTCTTATCAACTACAAGCCCTTCTACCTGATGGAAGGAAGGAGAATGTGTTGCATCCACTTCATCCGAACGGAAGACTCTGCCCGGTGCGATGATCCGGATTGGCTTCATCCTGGAATTCGTCTCCTTCGCCTCTCTCACCTTATCCTCCATGACTCTCGCCTGTACCGGAGATGTCTGGGTACGAAGCAGGATTTCCTTATTGATATAGAAGGTGTCCTGTTCATCCTTCGCCGGATGATTGGCAGGAATATTCAAGAGCTCGAAGTTATAATGGTCATATTCCACCTCCGGTCCCTCTACAATCTCATAGCCCATGCCGACAAATACACGCTCCAGATCCTCTAATGCGATCTGATTCGGATGCCGGTGCCCGATCATCTTATGCGTTCCCGGAAGCGTCACATCAATGACCTCATTCTTCATCTTCTCTTCCCGAAGCTTATTCGCAATCTCCTTACGGACAGACTCCAACTTCTCCTCAATAGCTGCCCGGGTATCGTTCACCATCTGACCTACCTTCGGACGATCCTCCGGAGCCACATCCTTCATGCTCTTTAAGACCTGTGTCAGATCACCCTTCTTACCTAATACGCCAACCTTGATCTCGTTCAGTGCATCCAGATCCCTGGCTGCTTCAATCCTCTTCATCGCTTCCTCGCGAATCTCGCGCAACTTGTCCTTCATGAAAAAACCTCCTAATATAATATGTTTCGGCACGATTCCTTCGGAATCCTGCCAAGTCGGTCGGAACCATTTGAAATCATGACTTTGTCATGATGGTTCCTCCCTAACTGATTCCTGATTTAAAAATAAAAAATCCCTAATAACTAGGGACGAACTATGGCCGCGGTACCACCCTGATTCTCACAGCTTTCGCATCACACAAATGACCGGAACAACCGGCATATTCCATATACATCATCTATGCGGACAACTGTAAACTCTCTCTGATGAATAACGACATCAACCGTTCCATCCTACTGGTATCCTGCCACGTACCTGAATATACCACGGAATCTCTGCCGTTCTTCCGACAGATCCAATATGCCATGTCTGCAGCGCTCAAGCTTCAGATGGAAAGCTCCGGTGTGAAACTAAGAATCACTTCTTACTGAAAAGGCTTCCAGCCGACGACCCTTATCTCTGGCAGAGAATATGATTCCTTCTTGCACCATCTTCGCTTTTTAACTTTATTAATCATAGTCTTCCTTCACAGAATTGTCAATGGATTTTTTTTGGATCAGAACAACTTTGATACTATCGCTTTATTGATTATGGAAAGCCGGAAAATCGGACAGGAGAGAACTCCTGCCCGATTTCTTCTTCCGCTTAGAACAGATTCTTGATCTTATCCGTCACACCGCTTAATTTGTCAGATGCAAGCGCCGCCTTCACACCGGTAATTACCTGCTGTGCCACCTCATCCGGAATATCCACGCCAAGTAATTTCTCGATCGTCTTCTCCGGATCCTTCTTAAACTCCTCTAAGAGATTCGGGTCTGCCTTGATCTTGTTGACAATCTCTTCAATCTTCTTCTTAACATCCATGATCGTTACTTCCTTTCGTTTCAATAATACAGCATTATAATAGCTTGTCTTTTACAATTCCGCAAGTATGGGATTTTCCGCCTATGCCATAATATCAGAATGCCATGGCAGAATCGTATACCGGTTCATTCAACCAATCCGATTAATTTCCTGAAGATATCATTATATCGACTCAATATACGGTGTGATCTGCGACAGCATATTATCCATATTCTCAAACAACACGCTCTTGGTGGTTCCAAGGTTCGTAGCCTGGGTTATATGATCCCGCACATTCTCATACTGATCCTCGATCTTAGAGAATTCCCGATTCACCGTCAGCAGCTCCCGCATAGCATTATCAGATGCATCCCGGATATTCCTCTGCACCTCGTCGGCACCGCTGACTGCCGCATTGATCTCCTCAAACGTCGCCTTCGCGGATTCAATATGATCCAGATTCTCCGTCAACGACTCCTTCGCCCGTCCAATGCTGGAATTCAACTGTTCCGTACCGTCATTCACCTCGCGGATGCTTTTCTCTACATCACCGACCAGGCTCTTGATCTGACCTGCCAGATTCTTCACCTGCTCAGCAACTACAACGAAGCCGCGTCCCTGCTCTCCGGCACGTGCCGCCTCAATGGAAGCATTCAATGCCAGCATATTCGTCTGATTCGCGATCGCCGTAATCTGCCCCATACAGCGGGAAATCTCTTCCACCGCCCGTGAGAAATCGGCAAAGACATTCTGGATCTCTTCAAAATTTCTCTCCACAGCCACGGAGCTTTGCTGGATCTCGTCTACCTTCTCATGTGCAGTATCCACAGATGCCGCAACCGACGTCTTCACCTCGGCAAAGCTTTCTGCCTCTTTTCCTACCTTCTGAAATACCTCATCAAATAAGGTCATTTCGTTGCGAAGCTCCCGGTCGTCCTCCAAAACCTCATCGAAGGATACCTGGATCTTATGAAGCTGCTCCAAGGACTTCACTTCTTTTTCCACCAATTCCTTCTGGTATCCGTTCATACTCTTTACAATATGCTTTACCGGAGTGTAATCGGCTGCTGCCGGTCCGCTTCCCATATTATAATTCATCATTTCCTGATCCTTGCTCTTCCTACCTAATCTACCCACGATCATCTTCCTCCTTTATTCAAATACTACGCATGACATAGACTGATTGACAAATTGCGAATTATAATGCTCGCCGTTGGCAAAGAATCCGCAGAATGTACCCACAGAGGACATGGAGCGTAGATAATCACTTAAGTAATGCTCGTCCTGGAACAACAGATACCGGAACATACAATTAACCGCAAAGACGCCGGACGGACGCCCAAAATCATCCTGAATCTTCTGAATGGTCTCATCCACGATTTCCCGGTAATCCTTGATCTGAAGCAAGGTCAACACATCCGAATCATTCACCTGCCGATAGCAGCAAAGTCCATTTCCCTTCACTTCCTTCAGGGAAATAATACAGATATCCTCTCCGGTAATCTTACCGAATGGATTCTTAAAGGTCTGCGTCGAAATCTGACTTTCCGGAATATTCAGCAGATCCATATAAACCTGCTTGGAAGGCTTGCCATTTAATTCTCCGACATAATAATTACTACGGTCCACCTTGCTTGCAACAAAGGTTCTGTCATCTGCCGGACGATAGATATTCTCTTTATAGGTCTTGATCCGGCCGCCCAGATTCTTGACAAAGGCGTAGGCGTCCGCGTCTTCATAGATCTCACCATTGACGGATACGATCCCATCCAGAGAGGTTCCGCCGGTAAGGGAGATTCCCTGCTTATCCAACACACTGTACATGGTTGTAAGCACGCAGGCATCGTTCCCTGCACATAGATCGATACATACGGTATCCTTTGAACTCGGTCCAACCTCCCGTAAGGTCTTTTCAAAAGCCTCAATATCACGGATCGGCATGGTTGATGCCGAACGCAGCACGCCGGCTGCAGCCTTGACTCCGCTCATAGCTACGACACCGACTGTTCCTTCCCTCACAGAGGAATCATAGAAGATTCCGGTAGTTCCGATACTCGGAACATTCGGAAAACGATCCTGCAATTCTCTGACATGTGCTTCAAAATGATCCTTCGTCGTGATCAATATCAACAAGTCCGGATTCGATATTCCCCTTAATGCATCCTCTAGTCTCCCACTCTCACTCTTTCCTGAAATAACCTTCACGTTCTTATCTCCTTCCCTTATGTCATAATTCCGGCTATGGTTCTGCGGGTTATCCCTCGAGAGCCTCTACACCCCGCATATCAATTAACGGTGCGCCGGTTCCCTTGATATAGTCACCGGTAATCGTTACCCGTCCGATACTTTCATCTCTCGGAATCTGATACATGATATCCAGCATGAATTCCTCGATAATGGCACGCAGCGCCCGGGCTCCGGTCTCCTTCTCCATTGCTTTCTCCGCGATCGCTTCATAAGCAGAATCATCAAAACGGAGCTCTACCTCATCCAATTCCAGAAGCTTCTGATACTGTTTTAAGATCGCATTCTTCGGTTCTTTAAGGATCTTGACCATCATATCCTTATCTAATGCAGACAGGGTATATAGTACCGGAAGACGTCCCAAGAACTCCGGGATCATACCGAATTCCCGAAGATCCTCGATCGTTACCTTCTGCAGCAGATTCTTATCCTTATCATATTTATCCTTCAGATCCGCCTTGAATCCGATGGACGACTGCTTATTCAAACGTGCCTTGATGATATCCTCAATATCCGGAAATGCGCCGCCGCAGATAAATAAGATATTCTTGGTATTGATGGTCGTCAGAGGAACCATGGCGTTCTTGTTCCCTGCTCCAACCGGAACCTCCACCTCAGCTCCTTCCAGCAGCTTTAAGAGTCCCTGCTGAACAGATTCCCCGCTGACATCTCTGCTGTTGGTATTTCTCTTCTTGGCAATCTTATCGATCTCATCAATAAATACGATTCCCCGTTCCGCCTTCTCCACATCATTATCCGCCGCCGCCAACAGCTTTGACAGGACGCTTTCTACATCGTCACCGATATAGCCGGCTTCCGTCAGTGTCGTTGCATCCGTAATTGCAAGCGGAACATGCAGCAGTCTCGCGATCGTCTTGACCAGATAGGTCTTACCGCTTCCGGTAGGTCCGATCATCAGCATGTTGGATTTCTCGATCTCGATGTCATCCATCGTTCCGGTCAGAACCCGCTTATAATGATTATAGACGGCAACCGATATAACCTTCTTGGCATAGTCCTGTCCGATGACATATTCATCCAACTGGGCTTTCATAATATGTGGGGCAGGAATGTTATGTAAGTCTAATTCCGGTTCTTCCTTCTTCTTCTTTTCCTGCTTCTTTTTTACCTTCTGGGATTTCGGGATATCCTGCGCTCCGCGAAAGCCAAATTGCGACAGATCGAAATCATTTAAATCTACGAACTGCATTGCATTATTATTGCTGCTGAATGTGTCAAACGTATTCTGCATACAGCTTGCACAGACGCAGATATCATTCGGCAGATGGATCAATTTACCGGCCACACTCTCCGGCCGCTTGCACAGATAGCAGTAATCCTCGTAATCCTTATCCGAATCATCCTCATGCTCAATTACATCTTTAGCCATTTTTTCCTCCAATCAATCAACTGTCCATACGCAAATACAGCGTTATTAAGTGTTTATAGTATAACAGACATCGCCGCGGATTCCTATTCATATTTATAGGAAGTGCTGACAAATACTGGTTTTTTTGATAATAATCCCACGAATGTTCCCACTCCGTACGTGATATGGAGGATCAAGAACAACGCAGGCAGTAACAGATCACTGATATAAAAATGCTTTCTCTGAATGATCCCCGTAACTGCCATCCATACAGAAAGGATTCCGTATAATGTCCACATGGCGATCGCCAGCCATGGGAAATGGAGCAGACACAGGATCGTGGTAATTACGATTCCTATGATAAAGCAAAATGGAACAAAATGATATAAGGACAGACAGCCTCTGCACACCTTGACGGTCTTCCCGATCCAGTATCCATTGCCATATTTTTGCCGGATCATCCCGGACAGGGAGCTGCGGATCATCTGATAGGATATAATATCCGGATCATAGCACAGCTGATAACCAGCCATCCGCATTCTGTAATGCAGCTCGTTATCCTCGGTTCTTCCCAGTGCCTCCTGGAAGACGCCGACCTCCTCAAAGACCGACCGGTCATAAGCAGCATGGAACATGGAATTCACATACTGTCTCCCGCTTTCTCTGCGGTAAGGCGCAATGCTGCTTCCAAACATCGAGCTTTCCGCAAGGAGCAAGGTCTCCTGCCATGGAGAGGTCTGCTCGATCATACTGGGTCTCGGACCGCCGGTGATCCGTTCCCCCTGCTCATGAAGCATCACATTCTTCCGGACAAAATCCTTCGGAATAGAGGCGTGTGCATCAATCCGTATCACAATATCTTCTACCGCTGCACGAAGCATCACATTCCATGCGGCTGCCTGGCGCTTACGGTCATTATCAAGGACTGCTATCCTTCGGAAACCAAGCTCCGGACAACGCTCCGAATAAGCGATCATACGCTCCCTGGTCGAATCTTCAGAGCCGCTGTCAACCAGGATCACCTCCATCTGATCATGGGGATAGTCCTGACCGGCTATATCTGCCAGAATACGATCGATCACTGCTTCTTCATTATATGCGATTACACCCAAAGATACCGTCATTTTCTAAGTAACCTCTATCTGGCAAGCTCCTGATAACACTCCGTGAAGGTCCGTATCACATATGCAACCTGTTCATCCGACAGACAGGTGTGCAGCGGAAGTGTTATTTCATTGGAATATGCAGCATAAGCATTCGGATAATCCTGAATGTCAAAGCCCAGCTTCTTATAGGCTGTATGCATCGGCAATGGCTTATAATGAACATTCGTTGCCACATCCTGTTCGGCCATTTTCATGATCATCCGGTTTCTGAATTCCGTCGTCTTACCGTCTAACCAGATCAGTGCCAAATGCCCGCTGGATCGATAATCCTCTCCACTGTGCTTTAAGCCGTGAACCGGAAGATTCTGAAGTCCCTCTTCATACTGCTTCAAGATTTCATGACGACGGTGAAGCAGAGACTCATAGCGTTTCATCTGAACCAATCCGATCGCCGCATGAACATCCGTCATATTACATTTGTAATACGTATCTACAATATCATACTCCCAGGCGCCAAGCTGGGTCTTAGTCAATGCATCCTTTGATTGTCCATGAAGCGATAACAGCATATATTGATGATAGATTTCCTCATTATCCAATCCGTCAACGCTGCGCCAGGTAATCCCTCCGCCTTCTGCAGTGGTCAGGTTCTTGACTGCATGGAACGAGAAGGAAGAATAATCCGCAAGGCTGCCGCTTTTCTTACCATTACGGACGGCTCCGAAGGAATGGGAGGCATCTGCCATCACAATGATCCTTCCATACGTCTTCTGAAGCTCATTCGCCGGATGGAATAAGGAACGCTTCCGTTCTACAATCTCATAGATTTTATCGTAATCACAGATAATACCTGCGATATCGACCGGAATGATAACCTTCGTCCGCTCCGTGATGGCTGCTTCCAACTGATCGTAGTCCATTTCCAATGAATCCGGACTGATATCTATTAATTTCAAGACCGCGCCGACATGACATACGACACTTGCAGATGCTGTATACGTGTATGCACTGGTGATCACCTCATCACCGGGACCGATCCCCAGCAGCCGCAGTGTCATTTCCATACAAGCGGTGGAAGAATTCATACAGGCTGCCTTGTCAACCTGACAATACGCAGCAATCTGTCTCTCAAGCTCCTTAGTCCTTGGTCCGGTCGTCAGCCAGCCGGATCTTAATGCCGCCGTGACTTCCTTCACTTCTTCATCTGTAATATCCGGTGGAGAAAATGGTACCTTCATCTTCGTAATCTCCTTCTATCCTATTTCAATACCGCCAATACGGTTCGAAGCATAATCCCCAGATCATGCACAAACCGAAAACGACGGATGTACTGCAGATTGTATTTCATCTTTTCCGGGAGGATCTGTTCTATATAGACACGATCCGGATCCTCTGCACCTTCCAACAAACGATCCTCATCCTTATATTGAATGCTTGCTTCCGAAGTGATCCCGGCCGGCATCAGAAGTGTCGCCCACATCTCCGGTGTATACTGTTCCACATATCGAACCACCTCCGGCCTTGTCCCGACAAAGCTCATATCCCCGCTCAAGACATTCAAGAGCTGCGGCAGTTCATCCAGGCGGAATTTGCGGAGCAGCCGTCCGGCCTTCGTGATACGGGGATCCTGTCCAACTGTCACCTGCGTTCCGATCCTTTCTGCATCCGTCACCATGGTACGGAACTTGAAGATGCGGAACTCTCTTCCTCCGGTAGTCACTCTGGTCTGACGAAACATCACCGGGCCTTTCGAATCCAGCTTGATCCATACGGCGATGATACCCATTGGAACCAGAAGGATCGCCAGCAAGATACAGGCCACGATCACATCAAACAGGCGCTTGGCCAGAAGATCGACCGGTCTCTTCTTCAGGAGCTTATAATACTTCTTAACCTCCGGCGTCTGCATAGTCGCCGGAAGCTCTTGCCATTTCATCAATATCATATTCGATATGCCTTATCTACCCTTTCCTGCCATATCTTTTGGGATGGAAGCCCGGCTGAAAACGCTAACCTACATATCCATTTCCTTTGGGTTATAGGTTGGAACAACCTCCTTGATCATCTTCCGGATATCATCCGGTTCCTTCTCCAGAGCCTGCTTCAAATTCTCCAGCTGCTTCGTGAATTGTTCCTCATCAATCTCGATCGGCCGCCCAATGTGGATCATCTTATTTTCCGTATCCTTCAGTCCCTCCTCATTCATAAGGAGCTCCTCATACAGCTTCTCTCCGGGACGCAGACCGGTAAAGACGATCGGTATGTCATCATAAGGAGTATACCCCGATAAACGGATTAAATTCTCAGCAAGATCCAGAATCTTCACCGGTTCACCCATATCCAGCACGAAGATCTCGCCACCCTTGGCATATAAGCCTGCTTCGATCACAAGTGAAACCGCCTCCGGAATCGTCATGAAATACCGGATGATCTCCGGATCCGTCACCGTAACGGGACCGCCATGCGCGATCTGGTTCTTGAATAATGGGATCACGCTTCCGTTGCTGCCCAGCACATTCCCAAAGCGCACCGCTACAAATTCCGTCTTCGAACGCTTGTCATACATCTGAATGATCATCTCACAGATCCGCTTCGAAGCTCCCATGATATTGGTCGGGTTCACCGCCTTATCGGTCGAGATCAGAACAAACCGTCCGGTCCCATATCGATCGGCTGCCTGTACCGTCTTCAGTGTACCAAAGACATTGTTCTTGATCGCCTCATTCGGGCTGTCCTCCATTAACGGTACATGCTTGTGCGCGGCCGCATGATAGACAATATCCGGGCGATATTTCTCAAATATGGAATTCATTCGGCTTGTATTACGGACAGATCCAATGAGAACCTCCAGATTCAGTCTCGGATACTTCTGCTCCAATTCCTGTTTGATATCATAGGCATTATTCTCATAGATATCTACGATCACTAACTGCTTCGGAATATGCTGCGCGATCTGACGGCACAGCTCACTTCCGATGGAACCGCCGCCGCCGGTTACCAGAACAACCTTGCCCCGTACATATTCCGCAATCTGATCCACATTTACATGAATCGGCTCCCGTCCTAACAGATCCTCTACTTCCACATTTCGAAGATTGCTGATGCCTACCTCACCGTTAACCAGCTGATAGATACCCGGAAGGATCTTCAATTCACAATCCGTCTCTTTACAGATATTGGTGATTTCCTTAATATTCTTGCGGGATGCCGAAGGAAGCGCAATGATGATCTGATCGATGTCATACTTCCTGGCGTTATGCAGGATCGTGTCCCGGTTACCGACAACCTTGATTCCCTGAATATATTTCCCAAGCTTCGCGGAATCGTCGTCGATCAGACATTTTACCTGTCCATTGATATAGCTGCTGTTGGTGATCTCCTTGATCAGCATATTGCTCGACTCACCGGCCCCGATGATCATGATCTTACTGGCGTTGATCTTCCGCATCCGCTTGCTCTTAACCATCCGCAGGATACGGTAAGCAAAACGGGAAGCAACGATCAGGAACATAAATACGAACATGTAGATCACATAATAACTGCGGAACATGTTCATCTTCATGACGTGATAACCGATAAATTGCAATATGGAAGCAAGCCCGCTGGCAAGCACGACATTCGCTGCTTCTACCGAGCCCGCATATTTCCACAGACTATTATACAAGCGGAACAGGATAAATATGATAATTGTACATACTATATTGATCGGAAGATACTTCCACATCATCTGGATATATTGCAATTCAATCGCATCATACTGCAGATTAAACCGGATCAGCAGACTCAGCCAGCCGGATGCAACAATGGCCAGACAATCATATACTACCAGAAAGAACCACCGAACAAGAAGCTGTTCATCAAACGGCTCTTTTCTTTTACGTCCATTATTATCTTTTGAACTCATGTCTATCTCCTATATTCGGCAGCGACCCTCATCTTATATGCAGATCGGTCGCCGCATCAAATACAATGACCATTCGCCTTCAATACATCAACTACCTGATATACATACTGATTGCATAATTCATCGGTCTTCGCTTCGACCATGACACGGATCACCGGCTCCGTTCCGCTCTCCCGTAACAGGATCCGTCCATCCTCACCCAGCGCCTCTGTAATCTCGGCAACCTTCTTCTGCACATCCGGATCGTCCTTCGCCTCCGGCTTACTCTTCACCTTAACATTCACCAGAAGCTGCGGATAGATCTTAAGGTCATGGAACAGATCCGAAGCGCGCTGTTTGCTTTCCAATACAACCTCCATGATCTTAAGTGAGGTCAGTACCCCGTCGCCGGTTGTCGCGAATTTACTGAAAATGATATGACCGGACTGCTCTCCACCAAGCGAATGTCCGTTGGTGATCATATTTTCATAGACATATTTGTCACCAACTGCGGTCTTCTCATACTTAATTCCACACCGGTCAAAGGCTTTATATAAGCCAATATTCGACATAACCGTCGTTACAACGGTATCATTGGTCAATTCACCCTTCTGCTTTAGGTACTTGCCGCACATATAGAGGATCTTATCTCCATCTATAATATTGCCCTGATCGTCCACCGCCATACAGCGATCCGCATCTCCATCATAGGCAAATCCAATATCTAATCCCTTTTCTGTTACATATTTCTGCAGTACCTCGATATGGGTAGATCCACAGTGTTCATTGATATTCGTTCCATCCGGCTCCGCATTGATCACATAGACCTTTGCACCAAGCGCCTCAAATACATAGCGGGCAACCGTAGAGGATGCACCATTGGCGCAGTCCAATCCTACCCGCATATTCTTAAAGGATCTGGTTGCAAGTGTCATCAAATAGCCGATATATCGGTTCCGTCCGCTTGCGTAATCCACGGTACGTCCGATATTTTCCTTCGTTGCCAGAGGAATCTCATCTGTCAGGCCGTCAATATAGGCCTCGATCTGATTCTCAACGGAGGCGTCCATCTTGGCTCCATTCCCATTAATGATCTTGATCCCGTTATCATAAAATGGGTTATGACTGGCGGAGATCATGATACCGCAGTCAAATTCATCGATCTTCGTAATATATGACACACTCGGCGTTGGGGTAACATGCATCAGATATGCATCTGCTCCGCTGGCCGTCAGTCCGGCAACCAGCGAATATTCAAACATATAGCTGGAACGACGGGTATCCTTGCCAATGACGATCCTTGCCCTGCCATCCGTCTTCTGATTCCCATAGTAAAAGCCCAAAAATCTTCCGATCTTATAGGCATGCTCCACTGTCAGATCTACATTGGCTTCCCCACGAAAGCCATCTGTACCAAAATACTTCCCCATATTCCTACCTCTTTCTATTTCTATACTATCCATCAAGAGTAACCTGCCCCTGCTTCAATTCGACAGCAAGTCGGCCGCCGCATTTCATATCTCCTTCGGCAGCTCTCTATCCTATTACTCTATGTGATATTCTCCATAAATATACATAATTATCCAATCTAATCTATTATAGGACATTTTTTTCAATTAAGCAAGTAACCATATACCATAACACTATATACCATAATACAGGCTTGGAAAACAGGATTTTTCGGAATCCTTCAGATATTATTCATATTATAGCAGGTTTCATAAACACAATCCGGAAGACAACAGGTATTTTCGAAAAATTCATACTTATTTCATTGAGAATCACGGGGAATTGTACTATAATAGCCACATATCTTATTATGAGACGATACATCCCTTGCAGTCAGCATATATCCTTCAAGCAAAGGATCTGTATGACGAAGGATCGTATCACAGGAGAATGACATTATGAAATCATTACTTTTTATTATGAATCCAACCGCAGGAAGGACCCAGACAAAGGAGAACCTGTTTGAGATCATATCTGCTTTTTCGGCAGCGAATTACAGAGTGACCGTCTTTCCGACCCAGAAACGGATGGATGCAAGAAATATTGTTATTACAGAAGGTACGAATTATGATGTGATTGTATGCGCCGGTGGCGACGGAACCTTAGATGAGGTCGCATCCGGCTATATGTTAAGCGGCTGTACGGTTCCTCTTGGCTATATTCCGGCAGGCTCTACCAATGACTTTGCCCGCAGTCTCGGAATTCCATTAGAACCTATGGCCGCCGTGACCAATATTATCACAGGAATTCCGGTGCCGGTAGATGTAGGCGGTCTTCGCGATCCGGAACATCCGGAATCCATTCATATTCCGTCTTTTTCCGATTCTCGTCCATGGATTCAGAAGCAGCATTCTCCGCTGAACCAGATGACTCCTTCTGTGGCAGAAGACTATTTTATCTATATTGCCGCCTTTGGCGCTTTCACGGAATTATCCTATTCTACCGATCAGCAGTTCAAGAATATGTTCGGACATGCCGCCTATATCTTAAATGCTGCTACCTCATTATCCAGAAATCTGGTTCCGTATGAGGCTACGTTCGAATATCACGATACCGTTATCACAGACACCTTTGTCTATGCCATGATCACCAACTCTCTGTCCGTCGGTGGTATGCGCAATGTCATTTTATCCGATGACATCCAATTTGACGACGGCGAATTTGAGTGTCTGCTGATCAAGATGCCGAATACTCCGATCGAATTGCAGACGATCCTGAATTCTCTGTTAGTGAGTGAAGTCAATGAGAAATATATGTACTGCTTTAAAGCCTCCGAGGTAAAGATTACCTCCAAGGAAGATATTCCGTGGGTACGGGATGGTGAATTCGGCGGGAATCATAGGCAGGTCATCATTAAAAATCACCAGAAGGCATTACCGATCTTCCGCTAATTCCGGCTGTTCATCCAACGATTGTTATTCTAAGATTCTTAGGAACATTTATGTTGGATATATCGCTCATATCCACGGCGTCTTAGCTTACAAGCAGGACACTCTCCGCAGCCGTCCCCCGGAATTCCGTTATAACAGGTCAGCGTCCGGTCCCGGATCACATCAAGCACACCCAGTTCATCTGCAAGAGCCCATGTCTCCTCCTTATCGATCCACATCAAAGGTGTGATGATATCAAATTCGTAATCCATAGCCAGGTTCAAGGTCGTATTTAAGGATTTGATAAAGATATCCCGACAATCCGGATATCCGCTGAAATCACTTTGTGAGACCCCTGTGATCAGATCCGTTATTCCGCGCTGCTTGGCAAAGATCGCAGCAAAGGTCAGAAAGACCATATTCCGCCCGTCTACAAAGCTGTTCGGCGGTCCCTGCTCCGGTGCATCCTGATCAACTTGAATGTCTTCTCGGGTCAGTGAATTCGGAGCCAACTGATTTAACAGGCTCATATCCAATATCTGATGCTCTACTCCGTATTCCTTGGCAATATCCGCCGCGCACGCAAGCTCCGCCTTATGACGCTGTCCATAATCAAAGGATACAGCGATCACCTCTTCATATCGCTTCTTCGCCCAGAACAGACAGGTCGTAGAATCCTGTCCGCCGCTATATATTACAATTGCCTGTTTCTGATTCTTCATTTCCATATCCTCCACCTAAATTCTCGATCCGATCCTCACCAGATCCATTCGTTTTATAATATCTCATTTTTCCCTCATACATACTCTGTTATCCTTCATACGTACTCTGTTATCCCTCGCGCAGCATAGCAAAGAAGCGATTCTGCAGTTCCGTTTCCTTCTCAAATCGTCCGCGGAATGTGGTCGTCACCGTCTTGGCAGAAGGCTTCTTGATTCCGCGTGCTGTCATACAGCTGTGATTTGCGGAGATTAGAACCGCAATATCCTCTGAACCTGTTGCCAGCTGCATGATCTCTGCAATATCCGTTCCAATCCGCTCCTGCAGCTGCAGACGCTTGGTTGCCAGATCTACGATCCTTGCGATCTTACTGAGTCCGATCACGCGATCTGTCGGAATATAGGCAACACTGATCTTCATATCATACATCAATGCCATATGATGCTCGCAATAACTGAAGGCTTCGATATCCTTCACCACGACCAGATCCTCACTGCCTTCAGGAACCTCAAAGGTCTTGTTGAACATCTGCGCGATCTCTTCATTGGTATAAGCGGTCCCCGCAAAGATTTCCTCATACATTCTCGCCACCCGGTCCGGTGTCTCCCGCAGTCCTTCCCGATCCGGATCCTCTCCCAGTGCCTCCAGAATTCCTCTTATATGCATTTCAATTGCTTTCTTATCGATTGCCTTTTTATCATTCTTCTTCTCGATTCCCATGACGTTCCTCCTAACACACGATCTACTCACAGGGGATTTGTTTACACCCCTCGTTGTTCCGGGTTCCAGATATATTTATGAAGCTGAAGCTGAAGTCTGACGCCATTCAAGGTATGCTCCTTCATATAATCTACTATGTCTGCCGCATGGATCCGTCCATAGACCGGACTGAAATAGACATGACACCGATCCTGCAGGGAGTATGCCCGAATGATTTCTTCTGCTTTCTTAAGATCTTCGCGATCAGAAATTACGAATTTCACTGTATCGCCTTCTGCCACCGACTCATAATTTGTCAGACACATAGCCGCTTCCATGCCGCTTCCCGGCAGCTTATAATCCAGCGTATAGGAGATCCGGTCTGACAGCTTCTGATAGGGGCTGATATCTACACTTCCATTCGTTTCGATCTCAATCAACAGCTCCGGGATTCGGATCAATTCTTTTAGCAGCTCCCGAATTTCCGGCTGAAGCAGCGGTTCTCCTCCGGTCAGGGTTGCCCTTAAGATTCCCGTTGCCTGAATTCTCTGAACGATCTCCTCTGCACTCATCCATGTATACTCGGTATCCTCCTGATTCGCCCATGCCGTATCACAATACACGCAATTCAGATTGCAGCCCGCGAATCGTACAAAGACCGATAATTCCCCCGCATATTGTCCTTCACCGTTAATACTGGAGAAGATTTCCACAACCTTATATTCCAATGTTTTCCTGACTCCTTATTCCGATTATGTATTCCTATACCGATCAGATCCATGATCATGTACCGCATTATAATGATACATAACCTTCTATCCCTCTTGATATGTAGCACAATTATTAGGTGTCTCATATACCTTCACATACTGAACCGGATACCCCATCTGTTGCAGCTCCTCATAGAAATAACGGGCAAGATTCTCTGCTGTCGGACGGAAGGGAAGCTGTTCGATCCGGAAGCCGTCCCGGGTAAGACAGGCAAGGGTATCCTCCTTCATACTTCCACTCTCTATGATCAAACAATGATCCAACCGTTTGCTGAAGGTCTTAAGGGGCTCTTTCAGATCCTTAAAATCCATCAGCATCCCCCGCGTCTGCAGATCTTCGTTCTCAAGCTGCTCCGCGCATACAGCAGCCTTGACCGTCCAGCGATGCCCGTGGATATTCCCGCATTTTCCCTGATACCCGCTTAAGAAATGTGCACTATCAAAGCTTACTTCTGTTTCTATGGTATACATATTTTTCTCCTTCTTCATAACAAAACAAGTACACAGACCAGGCCTGTGTACTTGTTTTAATCCATAACAATTGCTTCAGTCCTGGTTTTGTTTATAGACAGGATGGTACAAATGAACTGTCTTATTAACTTATATTCTACAGATGCAGGATATCCCTTACCGTCTTCTCCATCTCACTCTTGTCGCATACGGTATCGTGTAACACCGGTGCTGAGCGGATATCCTCGATCGCCTGCGGAATCTTCACACCGGATAATTCCTGCAGGGCATCGATCAATTCAAAATCCGTCTTTTCATCATTCGCACTGTCAATGGCATTCATTACACTCCGGGTGAATTTGTACGGACTTGCGGTTGACGCAATCACAGTCACTGTAAGATCGTTGGTCTCTGCCACATATTTATCATATACGGTTGCGGCTACGGCAGTGTGTGTATCAATCACATAGTTATCCTTCTCATAGATCTTACGGATCGTTGCTGCTGTCTCTTCCTCTGTCGCATATCCACCATAGAATTCCGATAACTTCTCCTTCATCTCCGGAGTGATTGAATAGGTTCCCTGCTCCGATAATTCCTTCATGAAGATCCGGTTCTGCTCTGCATCATTGCCCGCAATCTTATAGATCAGACGTTCCAGATTGCTGGAGATCAGAATATCCATGGAAGGAGAACTGGTCAGAATGAATTCCCGATTCCGATCATATTCACCGGTACGGAAGAAATCAAAGAGAACCTTGTTCTCATTGGAAGCGCAGATAAATTTTGCAATCGGAAGTCCCATTTCCTTCGCATAATAAGCAGCCAGAATATTACCGAAATTCCCGGTCGGAACAACGACATTGATCTTATCACCGGCCGTAATGGTTCCGTCTGCGATCAGTCTGGTATATGCGTAGACATAATAGACCATCTGCGGTACCAGTCGTCCGATATTAATGGAATTCGCCGAAGAGAACTGCATGCCTGCAGCATCCATATCTTCCGCAAGCTTCGCATCATTGAACATATTCTTCACACCGGTCTGGGCGTCATCAAAGTTACCGATAATACCAACCACCGAGGTATTGGCTCCCTTCTGGGTTACCATCTGCTTCTCCTGGATCGGGCTGACCCCATTCTTCGGATAAAAGACAATGATCTTCGTTCCCGGAACATCCGCAAATCCGGCAAGTGCAGCCTTCCCTGTATCTCCGGAGGTAGCCGTCAGGATCACGATATCGTTCTTAACGTGATTCTTCTTAGCAGCCGTGGTCAGCAGATAAGGAAGAATGGATAGCGCCATATCCTTAAATGCGATGGTGGAACCATGAAACAGCTCCAGATAAGAGGCTCCGTTTGCCTTGGTAAGAGGGGCGATCTCCGGAGTATCGAACTTACTGTCATACGCGGATTCAATACAATTCTTCAATTCCTCTTCCGTGAAATCGGTCAGCATCCGGCTCATTACCTCGTATGCCACATCCCGATAAGACATCCTGGACATCTCTGTCAGATCCACATCCAAAGCCGGAATATGATCCGGAACGAATAAACCGCCATTCTCTGCAAGCCCCTTAAGAATTGCCTGAGAGGCTGTCACAACTTCATCTTTATTTCTGGTACTTGAGTACATTACTTCCATGTTATCATTCTTTCCTTTCTGTTGATCGTTAAGCATAGCAGGATCTGATTTACCCGGTTTCTTATTATAATGGGTCGTTGTGACGACTGCAACCTCTTTTTTGACATTGGAAACCGTCTCAGATACATCATTTTTAACCTTTGCCGCAGAAGACTTCATGTATGTTCCTCCATATTCCTGCGTCTAAGCCGATAAGAGAAGTCAGCGCAAGCCTCTTTTAGTAAGAGAGGATCTCTGCTCCCGTTTCGGTTACTAAGATCGTGTATTCCCACTGTGCGGACGGTAATCCATCTTCAGTCCGGACTGTCCATCCATCCTCATCATCCTGCCATACATCTGCCTTCCCCATATTCACCATAGGTTCAATCGTGAAGATCATACCCGGCACCAAGAGATAATCCTTTCCCGGAGTACCAATATGACTGACCCACGGCTCCTCATGGAATTCCACGCCGACTCCGTGCCCACCGATCTCCCGTACCACGGTATATCCATTCTCAACGGCATGCTTATTTACCGCATATCCGATATCGCCAAGATGCGTCCAGGGCTTTACCAGATCATATCCGATATCTAAGCATTCTTTGGTAACCTCTACTAACTTCTTCTTCTCCGGTGACACCTCTCCGATACAGAACATACGGGAAGCATCTCCAAAATATCCATTCCAGATCGTCGTACAGTCAATGTTAATGATCTCACCGGACTTCAGGATCCGGTTATCATCCGGAATTCCATGACATACCACCTCATCAATCGAGGTACATACACTCTTCGGATACCCTTCATATCCAAGACAGGCCGGTATACATCCAAGCCCGATCGTATAATCATAGATCAGCTTATCCAGCTCTCCGGTAGAGATTCCCTCCTTCACATACGGGGAGATATAATCCAACACCTTGGTATTCATCTCGCCTGCCACGCGGATTCCTTCAATCTGTTCCGCGGTCTTGATCATCTTATGCGTCGGTACCTTAGATCCCTTATGCTGATACATCAGAATCTTCTCATCTAACTGCATATGACAGACCTTATACTTTCTGCCGCTGCCACACCAACAAGGATCATTTCTGCCTAATTTCATATTTGTCACACTTTCTGTTATATTATTATTCTTCCGGTTTTTTCATCTTCCACTTGTCATTTTCTTCCGAAATCTTCTTCTTTTTCTTTCGCACAGTAGTTGAATTCCGAGACCATGTTGCAGAAGCCTCCTCTGCCGCACTCATCTGCTTTGACATGACCGGAGCATCACTTTCTTTAGCGATCTTAAATCCATATTTCTCGCTTGCAGCCCGTTCGGAACCATCTAATCCACCATACGTCGTTCCAACCGCCGGTCCACCCTGGTCCTGTCCGCCTGAAGCCTTCCCTTCACCACCAAGAGAGAAACCACGTCCGCTTGTCGATACCGGATCCCGACTAAATGGAGCATTGTTGACCTCCTTTTTCTTGCGCTTCTGCCTGCGTGCTTCCTTCTCATTCTCCTTGGCTACGATCTTCTTGGCTGCTTCCGCCTGTTCCCGCAGGATCTGTGCAACCATATCATCTTCCCCATCCACACTCGCAACCGCGTCATTTACAGCTGCCTCCATCGGGTCCATGGACATAATCTCATCCGCCTGGTCAACATCCGCAAGAAGTGGACTGTTACATTGCTTACAGCTCTTCGCCGTATATTGATTAATGGTACCGCATGCCAGACATTTCTTTACAACTACACCCATTCCTGTATTCTCCTTCCTTATGGTAATGCCCCCTCACATCGGTGGCAAATCAGTCACCGTATCCGAATCATCACCGGAAATAACGGCTCTCTCTATCTTCATCCATTGTTATATATTAATTCTATTATCCGATCCCTCCGGGAAACCGGAGTGTTCTTGCAATTTCATAATACTCCAGATCATCCGGAACATGCAGATTGCCGGAATAATACCTTGAGCCTTCCTGTATGTAACGCTCCTTCCGACCGGGAAGATCTCTTTCCTCCATGTGATACAGGATCAAATGGTCAATTCCAAGGCTGCTGGCCGTTTCACATGCTTCCCGAACCGTTCCGTGATGATAGTCGTGCGGGCGGTATTGTTCCATATCCTCATGCAGACACATTGCTTCATGGATCATCCAATCAGCATCCCGCACATACTGCTCACAGCTTGGATTATACGGCTCATCTCCACAGCATACAAGCTTGATTCCGTCTCTCGTAACCAGTGTAAAGCCAAACTGCCATGCCTTTGAAGATCCGGTGTCAAAAAATGTAATATCCGAATCCAGCAATTTCAGCTGGTCTCCGCTTTCAATCGCTACAAATAAGATTTCCCTGCCGATATGCCGCGTGACATTCCCGGGAAGCGTCATTTCCGCAATCGAGCATACCTTATCGATCAGCTCACTATGACAGTAGATACATAGGGAATCCTGATATTCTCCCCGCTCCATCAGTTCTCCGATCATCCGGATCAGCCAGAACACACCAAGCATATGCTCGATATGTTCATGTGTCAGAAGAACATCATGCAGCTCCCAAAGTGGGATCTCTGCTTCCTTAAGTGCCTTAATTATTCGATTGCCTCCACCGGTATCTACAAGAAAATGCTGTCCCTCATGAGAGAAGACCATACAGGAATTATAGCATTCCGTTACGGTTGCATGACCGGTACCAAGTAGTGTCAGTCTCATTTCATATCCTTCTACGAATCAGTATCACCGCGCAGTTCTTCTTCCTGCTTTCTTCTCTTGATCTCCATTGTCTTCGGATCTACAACACGAATTCGTCCGTCCTTAATCGCCTGATCCCGATTCTGTATGATATTCTTGATCATCGGATTCTGGAAGACCACATTCGAGGTTACCGGATTGATCACAAAGCCCTCCGCATTGGACTTCGGGTTCATCGCAAGTCCTGCTACATCGTCAAAGCCCATGACCAATACATTCTGTCCATCCTTATCCTGCCATTTCTTCAATTCACCCATATCGGTAAATGCCATAAAATATACCTTACCATCGGTGGTCTTGATCAAATTGATATTCGGAAAGGTATTCTTCGGTGTCCGTTTCTTTTCATTCTCTGTACCCGGAGCAAAATGCATCTCGCAAGGGATCAGAAACCGGGCATTCAACGCCTCCTCCACCATCTTATTCTGGGTGTCTTTATTGTTATGCTCCTTCATACGGCTGATGGCAAGCATTAACGCCGGATTAATAATATCATTTTCAATCGGTGTCATAATCATTACTTCCTTCTTTTATAGTTTCGGTTTCTCAATAATCAAATATATATTTTTCAAAACCGTTGATGATACGTGTCTCCTTATACTGACTCTCCCGCTTATGTGAACGGGAATAGGTCAGATGCACATGCCCATGGATGAAACACTTTGGCTTATATTTATCAAGCAGCTGCACAAATGCCTCAAAGCCCTCGTGCGGACCATCTTCCCCATCATTGATATGATACGCCGGTGCATGGGTCAGCAGAATATCAAAGCCCTTATTTTTCTTGATCTGCCACCAAATCTTAGCCACCCGCATCTTCATTTCCGTCTGTGTATACTGATTCTTTCCCTTTTTATAACGGATGGAACCTCCCAGTCCCAGAATCCGTATTCCCTGATAGGTATAGATGGTATCTTCTATACAGATGCACCCATCCGGCGGTTTCTCCTCATAGATATCATCATGATTTCCCCGCACATACAGGATCGGAACCTTTGCGAAGGTTGCCAGAAATGACAAATACTCCGGCTTCAGATCGCCGCAGGATAAGACCAGATCAATACCTTCTAATTTACTTTGATCAAAATAGTCCCACAATGATTTGGACTCTTCATCTGCCAATACTAAGATTCGCATACCTCATCCTTCTTGCTGCTTGCAACTCCCTGAATATCCACCACAGGCTTTGCCTGCTCATTCAGCTCCTCGATCTTAGGAATCGTACCGATCACGTTATCCACCAGCCAATCCATCTGAACGATTTCCTCCGGACGCATCCGAACCCCATTCCGGCTCTTCACGGTTCCGTCCTGCGCGATCACTTCTCCGTCAAAAGGACTGAATTCACCCTTCATGATCAACTGCTTAAGCAGATCCACCATCTGTCTGGTCGATACCGGAACATTCTGTGAACATATAATATCGATCACACCTGCGGACATCCCCCACCAATAATTCAAGGCCCGGTAGCCTTCGGTATCATCCTCTTTCTTCCATGTTCCGCTCATCACACTCCGGATCAGCTTCTCATAGAAGCTTCCCCAATTCCAAACCGGCATTACCAGATTCGTGATCACATCGTTATCAATATGATACAGTCCGTACTGTCTGGACTCATTTAACGGCGTAATCATATCCTGATTCGATACATAAGATACCTGCTTATCCCAGAAGGTCTTATACGGATCATGATCCTTACGGGTCGACCATTCCAGATACACCTCTGCGCGCGGATTGACGAACTTCGCCCCCAAGGCAAAGGCATTAATATTCGAAATTATTCCGAAGATCGGATAATCCGCGATATATCCGATCCGGTTATTCTCTGTCAATGCACCGGCGATCACCCCTGCCAGAAATTTGCCTTCATACATTCTGGCATAATAGGTTCGTATGTACTGGTGTGTACTATTCAAGGAACAATTCAGAATCTTGACCTCCGGATGCTCTACTGCCATCTTCAGGCTCACCGGAAGCAGCTGGGATGACGTGGTAAAGATAATATCATGCCCTTCCTGAATGATTTCTTCTAAGACCTCTGACGCATGCTCATCCGCCCGAACCTCGTTATATGCGGTCGTATGGATCTGATTCGGAAAGGAATCCTCCAGATGCTTCCGTCCCAGCTCATGTCCATAGTTCCAATCGGACGTACTCGGTGAGCGGTCATATACAAATGCAACCTTCAGCTTCTTCGCTCCGGTCGGTATCAGATAGCTTAATACATTCTTCTTCTCTATATCTGCCGTCGGATCCATTTTAAGCTCTACCGGTGCCGCATCATTGCATAACACCAGGAACTCCTTCCATACCTTATCGATCCCGGTCAGTATCTGATTCGCAGTCTGTTCCTTCAGATCCGCATACCCATAGATCTTCAGATAGGCAAGAAATGCATCTCCAGTCGTGATCGGAAGCTTCCTTCCTCCCTTGCTCCCATAAGCCGTGGAGAACGCCAGATAAGCCGAATGAAAATCCATCCGCTCATCATCCGTCCACTCATGATCGGGAGCATATCCCATGATCTGCAGCAGCTTCGGATAATTACCTTCTTTTGAAAACCACAGATTATTCACACCGGATACCTTGTTAAAATCCATGAACTCATAATAGATCTTATTCTCGATATCCTCTGTTCTCTTCGGAACCTTTCGGGTGACCATTGCCGGAATCTCAACGGCATCATAAAACTTCAGTACACTGACCCGCTTGTTGCCTTCTACCACATAGTAGCGGTTCATATATTCATAAGCAATGATCGGATCATGAATTCCTTCTTCCTTCTGGCTGTCACACAAAACCGCCCATTTGGCGGCGAACTCGGAGCCAACCTCCAGAAGCGGCATGAAGTTGGCTGCAAACGCATTCGTTCTGCCTCTGGTACTGGTTCCGACTACAAGCTTTAACGGGACGTGAACAAGTCCAAGATTCACATCCTTCACAATCTCTACTTGAGATAATATCTCATCTAACACCGGCAGATACGGATAGATTCCCTTGCTTGTCCGGGATCGGTACTCTTTTCTGCCAAGCCGTAATGCCTCTAAATAATCCTGTGCGGACATATTGTTCTCCTAAAACCCAACTATTTCAATACTTTCGCATAGATAGATATATTTTATACTATATAAGTAGGTTTTGCAAGCAAGAAAATACTCCCTGCGGGGTCCGGTCAGGGAGTATTATATCTTATTCTTTATTCTTCTATGATCTGTTCCCTGATCTTCTCGATCAAAAGAAGACAGGTGTCGATATCAATATCTTCAATTGCCAGATATAGCTCCTTCACGGAACTCTGCACCTGCTCCGGATATGAATAGGCTTTCAGTTCTTCCTCAATTGCCTCCATTTCATCATTATCGAGATCATCGCAGGCGTCTGTTAGTTTCTGCAGATACTCTTCGAATGCTTCCCTCCCGATTGCCGGTCGATCGATATCTGCCTCTTCCTCCTCCGGAAAATACGGAGCCAGTCGGTCCAGAAGTGCATCAAATTCCTTCAGTGCCGCATCATGCTTATTGTGTATCGTATCGATATCCAACGCTTTCCCGGCAAATTCCAGCTGCTCCGCCATCTCTCCAAGCTTGTCCGCCCCGATCTGACGTGAGCTGCTCTTTAATGCATGCACCTTAATGGTATAATCCGGCCAATCCTCTATAGTGTATGCCTCCCGGATCTTCTCATAGCGGTCTCTTCCTGAACGATAGTATTCTTTGACAATCTTATCGAATAACGCAGGAGAACCTAAGCCTTGAATGGCTTTCTCACAGTCAAGTCCCTCGTATTGAACGATCGATTCCTCATGAAACTCTCCAATTTCCTGAATAATATCACCTTTGATTATCTTGCCTTCCGGAATCCATTTTTTCAGCTTCGCGATCAGATCCCGAATGTCAATCGGCTTGGCAATAAAATCATTCATTCCCTCCTTCATGAACATCTCCTTGGCGCCCTCTAATACATTCGCGGTGAGGGCTATGATCGGAGTCTCGGCAGCCTCCGGTATTGTCTCACGGATCACATGTGTGGTTTCTATACCATCCATCTCCGGCATCATATGATCCATCAGGATCACATCAAAGCTCTCATGCCGGATCATCTCAACTGCATCCTTCCCGCTTAATGCCGAATAACACTTTGCCTGAATCGGCTGCATCAAGCCTTCCGCGATTGTAATATTGATTGCATTATCATCAACGATCAGGATCTTCGCCTCCGGCGCAATGAAATCGATCTTAAAGCTGGTAGAGGAATCCTCGGAACGATGCAGGATCTCCCGGTCATTCAAGGTCATAACCATACTGATCGTAGTTTCCGGACGTCTCATAATCCGCAGATTCGGACGATCCACCTTAAAATCAGAAGCAAATGGAATCAAAATGATACCCACACAATCCGTGTGTTCGTCCAGGAAGGAGCGAAGTGCCTCTCCATAGAGCGGCTCTTCAAAGAAGAGATAATCCTTCTTTCCTGACGGACGGAACTCTTCTAGCGAGCGGATCACTTCTCCATCGACACCGAGCATCTTCATCTCATCAATAAACATACCGACCATTCCCGGATCTTCATTCAGGACGATCGCATGCTTGGTCTCCGCCTGATCCACAACGATATCCAAGGTTGGATCTACGATCTTCTGCGGAATCGAGAAATAGAAATCCGATCCCTTGCCGAATTCACTGGTCACGCCAATGCTTCCTCCCATCGCCTCACATAACCGCTGGGAGATCGCCAGTCCAAGTCCGGTTCCTTCTACCGACCGGTTACGCTTGGAATCCACCTGCTGGAAGCTGACAAAGAGCTTATCTAAATCCTCCTGCTTAATGCCCGAGCCGGTATCAATCACATGATAGGTCAGCATCACCTCATCCTCTGCGATCTGCTCACAGAGCATTCGGATATGCACGATTCCTTCCTGGGTGAACTTAATGGCATTATTCGCCAGATTGATCAGGATCTGCCGAATCCGCATCGCATCTCCGTTCAGTGCGTGCGGAATATTATCATCACAGGTCACGAACAGCTCCAGATGCTTCTCTCCGATCCGGGTCATTAATACATTCGCGATATCATTCATCTCCGGCAGCGGTTCATAACGATCCGGGATGATTTCCATCTTGCCGGCTTCAATCTTGGAAAAATCAAGGATGTCATTAATAATATTCAAGAGGTTTCGTCCGGAATTCTGAATCTGCAGCAGATACTCCCGTACCGTCGGTGACAATTCCTCCCGCATGGCGATCTCCGCCATTCCGATCACCGCATTCATCGGCGTCCGGATCTCATGGCTCATATTGGCAAGAAAATCCGACTTCATCTTGCCGGCACGTTCCAGTTCCCGATTGGCTTCTTCCATTGCACTCAGTTTTAATATGGATTCTGTTGTATCATGAAGAATATAGATCGTTCCAAGATGATAGGAATCATCTCCGATTACGGTCTTCCGAGCCTTAAAATATACATCATCCTTCTGACCACTGCATACAATGACCTCCATTCCCTCGATCGTGAATGTCTGTGAGACCCATTCATCCAGCTTCGCCTTATCCTTGAAATCCTCAAGAAGCTCCTCGGACAAGGTATTCTTCATCAGATCATTCATATGAAGAAGATCATCATACTCATTATAGAGGATAAAGCCGTCGCTCATTTCATTCGCAAAATTCATGATCGACCAATCCCGGAGATTATTATTCGAATAATAATTCACAAGATAGAACCCTACGATACAGATCGCATTCATCACAAGACTCGTGATCCAGATCGGATAAGAATTCACTGAAACCCATATATCCAAGACTGTAAACAAGACCTGCATAATAATCAGGGCATAGAACTTTCCCCGAAAGACTTTCGCGGAATGCACACAGCCGGCAATCATGACACCTAGAAGGATCACAGTGCTGACATATACCAAATATCGATAAGCAGAGAAACTGAAGACAAAGGAATAGACCTTCGCCTGTTCGGCAACCCACCAGGTTCGTCCCCAGAAGATATGCTTTGATACAGAGAATATCCTGCTGCCGAATACATTACTGATAATCAGTACCGTCTGGTACAGAGAAATTAAGCCTACCGGTATCATATAGAGACGGAACCTGCGATACCGTCCCATATAGGCGATCATCCACATAATGCAAAAATACATCCAAGCGCAGCAAATATAATATACTATAATACCGGTTCTCGCCTGAATGATCGTCTTGCTGCCCAGGATCACACAGCATACAATATCACAGACCGCAACCATCGCCACCGAGATCATATATCCCGGGTTCCGATGCTTTACCCTGAATGACAGGAAAAAACAAGTCATTGATATGATAGCCATTATAATTAATACGATCTGCAATGCTGCCATGTGCTTCCTCCGTCATTCCACCAATCTGTTTCATTCTTTTCTTACAGTATGGTCGTGTCATTGCTTTGCTTTGACAATCGTTCCGTTTTCTGTACCTAAAGTCATCTTCGCGTATGATTTCTCTCTATTGTATCTGCTTGATCAAATCCGTATTATAGGTATAGGAGAATAATTCCACTGCCGAAGAGGTAGCCTCTTTGAATTCATCAAGATCCGGATAGGTAACCGTCATTCCCTCCTCCTGAAGCTTCTGAATGTAATCCTCCGTCTGTGCCTTTACCAGCTCCCGATCCTTCTGCTGTGCGTTCTGAGCAGCCTGCATAAGGATTGCCTGATCCTCATCTGACAGACTTTCCCATACATCCTCACGGATCACAAACAACATAACATCATAGCTGTGATTGGTAATTGCCAGATTCGACTGCACTTCATATAGATTATTATTATAGATGACCGGAATCGGATTCTCCTGTGCATCGAACTCACCCTTCGACAGGGCATCGTACAGCTTGGTGAATTCCAACACCTTCGGTTCCGCACCAAGAAGCATCATGGTCTGCATAACAATCTGATTCTCCGGTGTCCTTATCACAAGCCCCTCCATATCCGATACGGAATTCACCGGTCCTGCGCTTTCCGAAGTCGTTACACACCGGAATCCGTTATCATAATGGCCAAGCACCTTGATATTATAATCAATCAGCTCCTGCTCCGCCTCTGCCTCAGTATCACTGTCTACAAACTTCCATGCCTCTTCAAAATCATCAAATAAGAATGGAAACGCCGAGATTCCTGCATTCGGCGAATAATTCGCAAAGTTGCCGGCACTCGATGCGGTGATATCCACATCTCCGTTCACCACGCCGCTGATCAGATCCGAATCGGAGCCTAGCTCTCCATCGGAATAGATCTCTACCGTAATTCTTCCGTCTGTAGCTGCCTCAACCTCTTCCTTGAACTGCTGGGTTGCCACCACTCTCGGATCGGATGCACCGGTTGAAAATCCTGCCTTCAGCACAATATCCTTCCCTTCCCCCGCAGAAGAACTGCAGCCTCCGGCAAACAATCCCAGTGATACGACCATCGCTAAAGCGATCCATATTTTATCTCTTCTCATATACTTCTCCTCCTGTAAGCTCCTGTGTCTGAAATGAATATCCTTCATAACTGTAGTAACACGCTGTTGTATAAACCATTCATTTCTGTCACATATGGTTAGGAATAAGTATATATGATAATTCGTCGAAAAACAATCTTTATTTAATTTGTGTCACATCTTGAGTCACATTTTCATCTCTTTCAAATATCACCCCATTATTTCTTCTTACAGTCAAATTATCATCGTCCATAATATCTATCATTTATAAAGTCACTGGCTCCGTTATCTGTTCAGATTCCGTTTCCTCTTCTGTTGTCTGATCGGGCGTTTCTGTTTCCGGCTCCTCTGTAAAATCCACCGACTGCATAACTTCCGTTTGATATCTTCACCGCGGATATACTCGGACACATCATTCTGCTCCTTCAATTCAATCCGGTACCTATCATACTCCGCCTTCATTGACGCTCTTGCCTGATCGGCATTCATGAAGGACACATCGATTCCATTCACAGAAGAATTCGGCAGAAAATGACTTGTGAAATATATTGCACCTGCAAGATACATGCATTCCAGCAGCATAAGTTCAATATGAGATAATATCCATGGAGTCTATTGAGAATCAGAAAAAGCTGTTAAAGCTGCTGACCTATGCTCTAATGCTGAAAAACTGAAGCTTTGCAAAATCAGCTAAACAATCTTATGATGAATGCAGCATCTTTCTTCGGCTATTATAGTGCATTTTTATCATTATACATGACTAGAGTATTTATAATATTGTTTTTCTTTGACAGTGTGCATTTTTGATATCAAAACATGCCACAAACTGTCCTCATAAACCCATTCTCGTATTAGAAGTCTTGTACACACCTCTGACATGACCAATCTGCCATTTGACAAATCCGAAAGTCTCATATAGAATAACTCACATAGAAATATCCAGAAAGGATCTTTAACCATGCCATCCGTATATGCGCATTACAAATTCGGCAGGGATATAATACCTCTCCTGCCGGAAGAGCTTCGTACATTCGTTCTCAAATATCGTGAATTATATGATTTGGGATTACAGGGACCGGATCTTCTGTTCTTCTACCACCCTATTACGCACAACTATGTAAATCGACTTGGTAATGCCATTCATGATTGGACAGGCCGCAGATACTTTGAATCTACACTTCGTATCTTACGGGGGACAAGATACAAGGAAGCCTCTCTTGCATATCTGACAGGAGCGATCTGCCACTACGCGCTTGATTCCATCTGCCACGCATATATTGAAGAATGTGTTCATACCAAGAATCTGAAGCACACCGCTATGGAAGGCTCTTTTGATCGATTACTGCTCCTAGAGGATCACCATCCATATAACCATCTGGTATCTGTCTATCTGAAGGTTACCAGAGCAGAAAGCAGTCTGATCAGCCGCTTCTATGGCAGGACAACCGGAAGGCAGTTATACCGATCCATCCGTACTATGCAGATCTTAAATGATGGTCTGCGTCTGCCGGATAATCTTCTGAAGAAATCGATCTTCCTATTTCTTCGATTGATTGGAAAATATGACACAATATCCGGTATGGTAATCACAAAAGAAGCAGACCCCCATTTCACCGAAACAGATAAACGATTAAGAGAATTATATAATGACTCCGTCCCGTTCGCTTTGGAATTGATTCAGGAATATATAGATGCGTTAAATAATCACACCCATCTTGGTCTCAATTTCCAAACCACATTTATGGGGCAGGAACGATAAAGACTTGGACATCCTTTCGAATGATTTTGACATTCTTCCCGGGATATCCAAGTCCTTTTGTCATATATACACTGTATGCTTATCCGTATACATAATATCGGATTAATATAATGGATATCGATCCGTTATATCCTTAACAAGCCCGATTGCTTTGTCATTATCATTATCAATAACAGCTGCTTTGATTGCATCTGCGATGATAATCATATCGGCTTCTACAACACCTCGCGAAGTAATTGCAGGTGTACCAAGACGAATACCGGATGTCACAAATGGTGACTTTGGATCATTTGGAACAGTATTCTTATTACACGTAATATTTACCGTATCCAGAAGCTTCTCGACTTCCTTGCCGGTCTTGTCCAGATTCTGAAGATCTACTAACATCAAATGGTTATCTGTACCATCCGATACAATCTTAAACCCTCTCTCCTGAAGTGCCTTGCAAAGAGCTGCCGCATTCTTCACGATCTGTCCCTGATAATTCTTGTAATCATCAGATAAAGCTTCTTTGAAACATACCGCCTTCGCTGCAATCACATGCATTAAAGGACCGCCCTGGATTCCCGGAAAGACAGCCTTGTTAAAGTTCAGCTTCTCATTCACTTCATTGCTTGAAAGGATCATACCGCCACGAGGACCACGAAGAGTCTTATGCGTAGTCGTTGTGGTTACATGAGCGTACGGAATTGGGCTTGGATGAAGACCTGCAGCAACCAGACCGGCAATATGAGCCATATCCACCATCAAATACGCCCCAACTTCATCCGCAATCTCACGAAACCGCTTAAAATCAATCGTTCTTGCATAGGCACTGGCCCCTGCCACGATCAACTTCGGCTTACATTCCTTAGCAATCCGAAGAACCTCGTCATAGTCAATAAAGCCTTCATCATTCACACCATAAGGCACAACATGGAAGAACTTACCGGAAATGTTCACCGGCGATCCATGGGTAAGATGTCCGCCGTGTGCAAGATTCATACCCATAAAGGTATCTCCCGGCTCCATAATGGCAAAGAACGCTGCCAAATTTGCCTGTGCGCCGGAATGCGGCTGAACATTCACATATTCACAGCCGAATAATTCCTTCGCGCGGGCAATCGCCAGATTCTCTACAACATCCACATACTCACATCCACCGTAATACCGCTTAGCCGGATATCCCTCTGCATACTTGTTGGTCAGCGGGCTGCCCATAGCAGCCATTACCGCCTTGCTGACAAAGTTCTCAGACGCAATCAATTCAATATGACTGTTCTGTCTTCCAATCTCATCCTGAATTGCTTTGGCAATTTCCGGATCAACCTTAGTGATCTCATCAAAACTATACATATACTTATCCTCCTGTTACTGATCTGATGCTGCCGGTCTCGTTACACTCTATAGCATCAATTAGATTTATCATACCTTATCCATTTTCTTCATGCAAGGATTTTTCATCAGAACTTTTTTGAAAAAAAGCTTGCATTTTCATTTGCACTTTGATACACTATATATACCTATAAGGGTGGAGGTGTAATTATGGATATTCCGGCATTATCAATTGCAATGTCAATGGATAAAGTGAATACAGAGTGGGGACTGGCAATGATGAAGAATACGTTGGATAACGCTGAGACTGTCAGTGCGGATCTGACCAAGATGATGGAAGCTTCTGTTACTCCTAATTTAGGACAGTCCATTGATGTTCGTTTATAGATATAATATCAATATATGAATAATCTATGTTTATGAAAGATGCAGTTTTTCTGCGTCTTTTTTCTTTATCCCTGATTATTCTTTTTTAATTGCTGTTCCCCCCTATACTTTGACGCCTGATTGTACATATAGGAAAATCAACGGCAAACCACCTTTTTATATAGGAAAAATGCTTTACTTATAGTATTGAATACTATATAATTATTTTACCATGCATATCAATCGGCAGCCGCTCACGCCTGACTTGCGGTCTAACCGGATGCATCAACTACTGTAACCGAGGAAATGATTATGACCGGCTCTTCTATGGACGATATCAAAAAACAAATACGGGATGCGATCCAAATGGATTATGTAGTGCCGGAGGATATTCCGGAGATCGAGCTGTATATGGATCAGGTAACCACCTTCATGGAGCAGCATATGCAGAACAACAAACGGACTCCGGAGGATAAGATTCTGACCAAGACGATGATCAATAATTATACCAAGAATCATCTCCTGCCTCCTCCGGAAAAAAAGAAGTATTCCAAGGATCATATCATACTGATGCTATATACCTATTATCTTAAGAATTTTCTGTCGATCGGAGATATTCAAACTTTACTTACACCTATGATCGACTCCTATTACGGTGCTGAAGGTTCTTCCACCTCCCTGACCGATATATATGAAACTGTCGTTGAATTAGCCCAGCATCAGTACCAATACGATAAGAAGAACATTTTCGAGACCTATGAGCTGGTACACCAAAAGCTGATCACAGACCAATTGATCACAGATCAGGTGTCTCCGGATTCTTCTGCAACTGAGGCCGGAACATCCGGTCGCAAAGCACCTGCCGGCAATAACAACGACAATAATGATACCAAAAATGCGGAGTATCTTCAGGATTTTCTGTTTGTCGCCATGTTGAGCTATGACATCTACTTAAAGACCCAGCTGGTAGAGAAGATCATCGATGACATGACTCCTATATCCGAAGATTCGTCAGATAAAACCAGAGCAAAAGATAAAGGCAAAGAGAAA
>CACZRT010000094.1 GCA_902783585.1 uncultured Lachnospiraceae bacterium
GGCTGCCCGAGTGTAATGAGCTATGTGAAGATCACATACAAGCCGGAGGGAGAGGTATTAACCATCGATGAAAAAACAACGAAGCATCATCAGTAGTCTGATCCCTGTTTTTGTCATTATCGGAATTGTGATCCTGTGGGAGATCATCAGTGTGACCGGTCTGGTTCCGGGATATATGCTGCCGTCTCCGGTATCGGTGATGAAGGCGTTTATATCAGAACTGCCGCGATTTGCCGAGCATGGAAAGGTGACCGTGATCGAGACCTTTGCCGGGCTCCTGATCGGTGTGCTGCTGGGATTCGTCATGGCGGCAGTGATGGATGCCTGTGAGCCGATCCGCAAGGGAATCTATCCCCTGCTTGTAATCAGTCAGACCATTCCGACGATCGCCATTGCGCCGCTGTTGATCCTATGGTTTTCCTACGGAATGATGCCGAAGATCATCCTGGTGGTGCTGGCTTCCTTCTTCCCGATCGCAGTCGGTCTGTTGGATGGATACCGCGCCGTTGATCAGGATCTGGTAAGACTCATGCGATCCATGAAGGCGACCAAATGGCAGATCTTCTGGCATGTGAAGTTCCCGAGCGCGTTAGATGAATTCTTCTCCGGACTGAAGATCGCGGTATCGTATTCGGTTGTAAGTGCCGTGGTATCGGAATGGCTGGGCGGCACCGTTGGACTTGGCGTGTATATGACACGTGTGAAGAAATCGTATTCGTACGATAAGATGTTTGTGGTAATTATGGTGATCTCGCTCTTAAGCTTATTGATGATCGCCATTGTGAATCTGATCCAATACCGGTCTATGCCATGGCGGCGTGTCATGCAGGATAAGAAATAACAGAAAAACATATAAAGAAGAGGAGACATGAATATGTTAATGGTCACGAAGTGAGCATGCTACATATTCAGTCATCTGACACTATTCAATAACAGAAAAACATATATAGAAGAGGAGTAACGGAAAATGAGAATCAAGCAATGGAAAAAATGGACAGGAATGATCCTGGCAGGTGTGATGACACTTGCCCTGACCGCGTGCGGTACCTCGGATAATGGCGGCTCGTCAAGCGGTGCAGGTGACAATGAAGCAAATGGGAATTCGAATACGGAGTTATCCAAGGTAACCTTTGTTCTGGACTGGACACCGAATACCAATCATACCGGTATCTATGTGGCGGATGCGCTCGGATACTATCAGGAGGCGGGGATTGATATTGAGATCGTACAGCCGCCGGAGGATGGAGCGACGCCTATGGTAGCGTCCGGTCAGGCGCAGTTCGGTGTTGATTTTCAGGATTATCTTCCTCCGGTATTTACCTCGAAAGACCCGATGCCGGTGGCTGCAGTTGCAGCGATCCTGCAGCATAACACATCGGGGATCATATCCTTAAAGGAGGACGATATTACTTCTCCGAAGGGACTTTCGGGAAAGCGGTATGCAACCTGGAGTCTGCCGATCGAACAGGCGATGATGGAGAATATCGTGACGGCAGATGGCGGAGATTACAGTCAGGTTGAGCTGATCCCGGAGTATATCTATGATGAGTCGGCAGCACTGAAAGAGGATACGGTGGATGCGATCTGGGTGTATTATGCATGGGCAGGAATCGCAACTGAGCAGGCAGGGCTTGACACGAATATGTGGTACTTTAAGGATATCAATCCGGTCTTTGATTATTACAGTCCGGTGATCGTGGCGAATACCGATTATCTTGCTGAGAATCCAGAGGAGGCGAAGGCATTTCTTGCTGCAACTGCCAAAGGATATGAATATGCGATCGCGCACCCGGACGAGGCGGCAGATCTGTTATGTGAAGAGGTTCCGGAGCTGGATTCGGAGCTGGTGCATGCAAGCCAGAACTGGATCGCCGATCAGTATAAGGCAGAGGTCGATCAGTGGGGATACATTGATCCGGAGCGCTGGGACGCATTTTACGCATGGCTGTACGAGAATGGGCTTTCCGAGGAGATTCCGGCCGGAACGGGCTTTACGAACGAGTATCTTCCGTAAACCATAATGCCTTGATCAGAGGGTGTCTATGCGCCTAAAATGAATGGGTGAGATCCTTTGCGAGATAGTATGATATAAGATTGCAATGGATGGTAATTCGTTCCATTAGTAACAAGTAATATAGAGAAGAGTGGGTTTCAGGAATCATGATATTACAGGCAGAGCATATCACAAAAGCATATGGAGAAAAGCAGGTTCTTGGCGACATCACGCTTCATTTGAACGAAGGGGAATTGGTATGCCTGCTCGGTGTCAGCGGCGTCGGCAAGACGACGTTATTCAATGTGCTGTCCGGTCTGACACTTCCGGACAGCGGGAAGATCCTGCTAAATGACAGGGATATTACCGGTAAGTCAGGGGAGTTGAGCTATATGCTGCAGAAGGACCTGTTGTTAGAGCATAAGACGGTGCTGGATAATGTGGCGCTTCCCCTGATCCTGTCCGGAAAGAAGAAGGCAGATGCAAGACAGCATGCGGCACAGTATTTTGAACGCTTCGGACTTTCCGGAACAGAGAAGAAGTATCCGTCGCAGTTATCCGGCGGTATGCGGCAGAGGGCAGCGCTTCTTCGAACCTATATGTGCGGGAATCAGGTGGCGCTTCTGGACGAACCGTTCAGCGCGTTAGATACCTTGACCCGTTCCTCCATTCAGGAATGGTATCTCTCTATTATGGAAGAAATCAAGCTTTCTACGATCTTCATCACCCATGATATTGATGAAGCAATCCTGCTTTCCGACCGGATCTATATTATGGGTGGAAGTCCGGCAGTGATCGTGTCGGAATTTGCGATTGAGGAAGAAAGACCGCGAAATCATGATTTTGTCTTGACAGATTCGTTTATTAGGTATAAAAGAGAGATAAGGGCATTATTGTCTTAGTAATGGGTGTGGGGAAATACATAGATGAATATATTGGTCGTGGAAGATGACGCAGTCAGCCGCAAGGTTATGACTTATTTTGTGAATAAATACGGAGACTGCCAGACTGCAGAGGATGGCGAGAAGGCCGTTGAATTATACAAGCATGCATGGGAGCAGGGACAGCCGTACAACTTGATCTGTATGGATATTAAGCTGCCGGGAATGGATGGGTATGATACCATTGAGAAGATTCGGGAATATGAGGCGAAGCAGAATATTCCGGAATTCAAGAAAGCCAAGGTGATCATTACCTCCGGAATGGATGCGGGAGAGAATATTCCAAAGAGCTTCGAGCTGGGCTGTGTGGCATTTGCCTCCAAGCCGATCGAGTTTGCGCAATTTGACAGCTTGCTCCGGGAATTACAATTAATATAAAAGCTGTGTTTAGATACAACACAAATCATGTATCGGCAACATTTTACCGGAACTTTAGTCGAAAATTGAAATTTTTTGGTAAAAATGTTGCTGATTTCTTTGTTTTTTTATTTAAAAAGTCAATAGATTCTTGCTTTACATTCCTTTATAATAAAAACTGTATAGGTAGAAGTGTCTCCAAAAATAGTTTTAGAGAAAGGAGGAATGGCATATGGGTTCATTGAACACCTATAACTATTATCAGATGGCTCTGCCGAGTATTGCGAATACGAAGTATGATTCTCATAAGAAGAGTGAACTGAAGAACCTGTATAAGGATATGGTGAAGCTGAACCAATCCAAGCCGTTCTACAAGCTTTCTCTTTCGAAGGAGACCAGAGACTATGTTATCGGAATCAAAGAGGCAGCTATGGAGCTGAAGACAAGTTCCTCTTTCTTATCAGAAGACAGTGATCCGGACAGCCGGAAAATGATGGTGAATACCGATCAGCCGGGTAATTTGTCAGTGAGTCTTCTTTCCGATGAATATGAGTCTATGCCGACAGAGATCAGCATGAGTATTGATCAGCTGGCAGCAACCCAAAGGAATGAAGGAAAGCTGGTTCCTTCGAATTCGGCTTCGGTTCCGGTAGGTAAGCATTATATCAATATTGAGAAGGGCGGAAGCGAGTATCAGTTTGAGATCGATACCAAGCAGGGGGAGACGAATCTCCATATTCTGCGAAGACTTGCTACCTCTGTGAATAGCAATGATATTGGAGTATCGGCCAGAGTGATGGAATCGGGAACGTCTGCCCGCCTGCAGTTAGAGGCGAAGGATTCCGGACTTGGTGAGTTGGATCAGGGTCTTCAGTTCCAGGTGAAGGGACCGGATGATGCCGGTATGGTTGAGTACTTTGGACTGAATGAGGTTACGACATACCCACAGAATGCCAGATTTACATTGAATGGCACAGAGCAGACAGCGAGCTCCAATAATATATCGATTAATAACGGAATCGGAATTGAACTGAATCATGTTACCAGTGAAGAAGCACATATTAAGCTGGCGAATGATAATTCCGCATTGTTAGATGATGTAGATGATTTTGTTCATTATTATAATAATCTGGTTGATCTGGCGCACAAGGTCGATGATAATCCGAATGGATCACAGAAGCTGTTAAGGGATCTGGGTACGATCACCAGACGATTCCGGAATGATCTGGAATCCTCCGGACTTACCCTGAATGAAGACGGTTATCTGGAGAAGGATGATGCCCTGTTAGTGCAGAGTACTGAGAATGGGCAGGTACAGGAACTATTCCAGCAGCTGTCGGATTTCAAGAATGCGGTTCATCATGCAACAGACCGGATTACACTGAATCCGATGGAGTATGTGGATAAGACCGTGGTATCTTATCCGAATACGCAGAGGAATTTCCCGAATCCGTATATGCCATCTATGTATAGTGGAATGTTCTACAATTCCTATGTATAGTGGAAGATTATGTATTGGATCGTGAATCATTATAATTGATCATAAGGGAAGGGTATGCTACCGATTCCGATATTGGCAGGCATACCCTTTTTTTGAAAAATAGCATACCCTTTTAAAAAATTCTCTTGACATGGAGCAGAGGGTTTGATAATATATCCTTCGATGAACTGCCGAAGACAGCAGGTGCTTATAATAAGCGTAAGTTAGTAATCCTTATTATAGTAGTAAGGACGAGGAACGCCTGCCGAGGAAAGAATCGTTTGAGGATTTAATATTTCTGATATTAATCGTAAGCGTACTTCGGCCTTTCGGGGTCGATTTTTTCTTTTATATATAGTGCAGTCATTAATAAATATAGGAGGTGCACTATCATGGCTAAGGTTGAGATCAAGCAGCCGATCGTGGACGAGATCAAAGCTAACATTGATGGCGCTGCATCAGCAGTATTGGTAGACTACCGTGGTTTAACAGTAGAACAGGATACCAGACTTCGCCGTCAGTTACGTGAAGCAGGCATTGTATATAAGGTATATAAGAATACCTTAATGAAGCGTGCATTCGAAGGAACCGATTTCGCACAGTTAGATTCACATCTGGATGGACCAAGCGCAATCGCAATTTCCAAGACAGACGCTACAGCTCCTGCAAGAGTTCTGGCTAAGTTTGCGAAGGAAGCAGAATGTTTAGAGATCAAAGCCGGTATCGTAGAAGGTGCTTATTATGATGAAAAGGGCATTAAGGCAATCTCTTCTATTCCATCAAGAGAAGAATTGCTGTCAAAGTTCCTTGGAAGCATTCAGTCACCAATTACGAATTTTGCCCGTGTAATCAATCAGGTAGCAGAGCAGAAGGCAGCAGGCGGAGAAGCCTAAGTAACACATTAAAGTATCAATATTTAATATGAAAATGGAGGATAACAAAATGACGATCGAAGAATTAGTAGCAGAGATTGATAAATTAACCGTATTAGAGTTAAATGATCTTGTAAAGGCAGTAGAAGAGAAGTATGGCGTATCTGCAGCAGCAGGCGTTGTAGTTGCAGCAGCAGGCGCTGGTGATGGCGCTGCAGCAGCAGGCGAAGAGAAGGATGAATTCGATGTAGAGCTTACCGAGGTTGGCGCTAACAAGGTTAAGGTAATCAAGGTTGTTCGTGAAGTAACCGGATTAGGCCTGAAGGAAGCTAAGGACGTAGTTGACGGCGCTCCTAAGGTAATCAAGGAAGGTGCTTCTAAGGCTGAGGCTGAGGACATCAAGGCTAAGTTAGAGGCTGAAGGCGCTAAGATCACATTAAAGTAATTGATCAAAGCTTACTTTATTATAAAGAAGAGCTTGCGGAGCAGATCCGCAGGCTCTTCTTTCGCTTTATAGATCTTAATGTTCGGCAAAAAAATATGGTAAAATTTGTGAAATTCTTTCTTGACTTGTATTGACTTAGGTGCTATTATATTATAGCGTGACTATCGTGGGTTGGTTTGCCCATGAAGTCGTAGATAATACGACAAAATGTTACCATACTTTAGTTCAAGGGGTGAAACCGTTAATGGAAAAGACAAGGATTAAACCGATCAAATCAGGCAAAGGAACCAGAATGAGCTATGCAAGAAGTCGTGAAGTTCTTGATATGCCGAACCTGATTGAAGTCCAGAAGGACTCTTACAACTGGTTCCTGGAGGAAGGACTTAAGGAAGCTTTCGATGACATTTCTCCGATTGAAGATGTCAGCGAGCGGTACTGTCTGGAATTCATTGGTTATCAGCTGTGCAAGGATGATACCAAGTATTCGATTGAAGAATGTAAGGAGAGAGATGCCACATATGCGGCACCATTAAAGGTTACGGTTCGTCTGCGTAAGAAAGAGACCGATGAGATGAGTACCCATGATATCTTCATTGGTGATCTTCCGTTAATGACCGAGACCGGTACATTCGTAATTAATGGAGCAGAACGTGTTATCGTCAGCCAGTTAGTGCGTTCACCGGGTATCTATTATGAAATCGGACATGATAAGCTCGGTAAGGAATTGTATTCCTGTACAGTAATTCCAAACCGTGGTGCATGGCTGGAATATGAGACGGATTCCAACGATGTTTTTTCCGTTCGTGTGGATCGTACCCGAAAGGTACCAATCACGGTTTTAATTCGTGCATTGGGCGTTGGGACGAATGCTGAGATTATTGACCTGTTTGGCGAAGAGCCGAAGTTAATGGCAAGCTTTGAGAAGGATGTGGCCACTGATTATGAAAGTGGTCTGTTAGAGTTGTACAAAAAAATACGTCCGGGTGAGCCATTGCAGGTAGAAAGCGCCCAGAGCCTGATCAATTCTATGTTCTTTGACCCTAAGAGATATGATTTAGCTAAAGTTGGTAGATATAAATTCAATAAAAAGCTGGCTCTCCAGAATCGGATTGCTGGATATACATTGGTAGAAGATGTGATTGACCCGAATACCGGTGAGATCATTGCTTCTGCCGGAGATACCGTTACCATGGAGCTTGCTAATAAGATCCAGGATGCTGCTGTTGAGTATGTTCTGATTCAGACGGAAGAACGTAATGTTAAGGTTCTGTCTAATATGATGGTTGATATTACGGAATTTGTTGATATCGATCCGGAAGAGATGGGAATTACAGAGCGTGTATACTATCCGGTTTTGAAGGAGTTAATGGAGCAGTATGACGAGGATGAATTGGTCAGCGAGATTCGTAAGAATGTTGCCAATCTGATTCCGAAGCATATCACGAAGGAAGATATCTTTGCTTCTATTAATTACAATATGCATCTGGAGCATGGTATTGGTAACAAGGATGATATTGATCATTTGGGTAACCGTCGTATCCGTGCAGTCGGTGAATTGCTTCAGAATCAGTATCGGATCGGTTTATCCAGATTAGAGCGTGTTGTACGTGAGCGTATGACAACACAGGATGCGGATACCATATCTGCATCTTCCCTGATCAATATTAAGCCGGTAACGGCTGCTGTGAAGGAGTTCTTCGGAAGCTCCCAGTTATCACAGTTTATGGATCAGAATAACCCACTTTCCGAGCTTACCCATAAGAGACGTCTGTCTGCGTTAGGACCTGGCGGTCTTTCCAGAGATCGTGCCGGATTCGAGGTTCGTGATGTTCACTATACCCATTACGGAAGAATGTGTCCGATCGAGACACCAGAAGGTCCGAATATCGGTTTGATCAACTCTCTTGCCTGCTTTGCAAGAATCAATCAGTACGGATTTGTGGAAGCTCCTTATCGTAAGGTAGACAAGTCTGATCCGGAGAATCCGAAGGTAACGAATGATGTTGTATATCTGACGGCAGATGACGAAGATCGTTATGTAGTTGCACAGGCGAATGAGCCATTGGATGACAAGGGCCATTTCATTAATACGAATATTGCAGGCCGTTTCCGTACAGAGACTTCCGAGTTCGCTAAGAGCCGGATCGATCTGATGGATGTATCTCCGAGAATGGTGTTCTCGGTTGCTACCTCCATGATCCCGTTCCTGCAAAATGATGATGCAAACCGTGCGTTGATGGGATCCAACATGCAGCGTCAGGCTGTACCACTTTTGAAAACGGAATCACCGATTGTCGGAACTGGTATGGAGGAGAAGGCTGCAGTTGACTCCGGTGTATGTATTATAGCTAAGAATGCCGGTGTCGTAGAGAAATCCTCCAGCAAGGAGATTGTAATCCGTCAGGATGATGGAACGAAGGATGTCTACCACGTTATCAAGTTTGCAAGAAGTAATCAGGGTAACTGTATGAACCAGAGACCGATCGTGAATAAGGGTGATCGTGTCGAGGCCGGAGAGGTGATCGCAGATGGTCCTTCTACCGCAGGCGGTGAGATTGCGCTTGGCAAGAATCCATTGATCGGATTCATGACATGGGAAGGCTATAACTACGAGGATGCGGTTCTTCTTAGCGAGCGTCTGGTTCGTGATGATGTATATACTTCTGTTCATATTGAAGAATATGAGACAGAGGCAAGAGATACCAAGCTTGGACAGGAAGAGATCACAAGAGATCTTGCAGGTCTTGGTGATGATGCGTTGAAGGATCTGGATGAGAACGGTATTATCCGTATCGGTGCTGAGGTCCGTGCCGGAGATATCCTGGTTGGTAAGGTGACACCGAAGGGTGAGACAGAGCTGACCGCAGAAGAAAGACTGCTTCGTGCAATCTTCGGTGAGAAGGCAAGAGAGGTTCGTGATACTTCTCTCCGTGTTCCGCATGGCGCATTTGGTGTCGTTATGGATACGAAGATCTTTACAAGAGAGAATGGCGATGAGCTTCCACCGGGAGTGAATATGTCCGTTCGTGTATATATTGCCCAGAAGAGAAAGATATCGGTTGGTGATAAGATGGCAGGCCGTCACGGTAATAAGGGTGTTGTATCCCGTATTCTTCCGGTTGAGGATATGCCGTTCCTTCCAAATGGACGTCCGCTCGATATCGTATTGAATCCGTTGGGTGTACCTTCTCGTATGAATATCGGACAGGTATTGGAGACACACCTTAGTCTTGCTGCGAATGTATTAGGCTTTAAGATCAGTACTCCGGTATTCAACGGTGCAGACGAGGAAGAGATCATGGAAACTCTTGAGATTGCAAATGATTATGCAAATGAAGAGTGGGATGATTTCAAGAAGAAATGGAAGAATGATCTGAGTAAGGAAGTCTTGGACTACCTGTACGAGAATCGGGATCATAGAGATGAGTGGAAGGGCGTTCCAATCGATCGGACCGGTAAGGTCAGACTTCGTGACGGACGTACCGGTGAAGAATTTGACGGACCTGTAACCATTGGTTTCATGCATTATCTGAAGCTTCACCATCTGGTAGATGATAAGATTCATGCTCGTTCTACCGGTCCTTACTCATTAGTTACCCAGCAGCCGCTTGGTGGTAAGGCACAGTTCGGTGGTCAGAGATTTGGTGAGATGGAGGTATGGGCTTTAGAGGCTTATGGTGCATCTTATACCTTACAGGAGATCCTGACTGTGAAATCCGATGATGTAGTTGGTCGTGTGAAGACCTATGAGGCAATTATCAAAGGAGATAATATTCCAGAACCTGGTATTCCGGAATCATTCAAGGTATTGCTGAAGGAGTTACAGTCTCTTGCATTAGATGTCAGAGTCTATGACGAGAATAATGAAGAGGTAGAATTCAGCGAGACCATCGATTATGGTAATGAGAATCTGCGTCCGATGATCGAAGGCGATGAAGGCCCGAAGGATAATAACGAATATGGCAGTGCAGATGGATACGGTGCCGTAGACGAAGATGGCGAATATGTCGATGATTACGATGATGACAGTGATTACGACGATGACGGCGAAGATGATTACTATGATGATGATAATATGGACTATGATGGTTCCGACGAATAAATGTGGAAGGAGTACTACGAGATGTCAAATATGAATAATCAAGAAGTAGACCAGCCAATTAA
>CACZRT010000095.1 GCA_902783585.1 uncultured Lachnospiraceae bacterium
ATGATCTCACTTTCCGAATAATGCACATTACCGGTTACCTGTATGGTCTCAATATTGAATTGTGTGTTGATTACAAGTATGACGACAATGATCAGGAGAAATATCAAGCCTGTTATGATCCAGCCCTTACTGATTCCCCGTCCGAATCGTTCCTCTCCTTGTTCTGTCCGGTTCACTTTATCACCTGATTTCTCTGGATTCATGATATCCGCAGATACCATTTATTCCCGCACCTTCACCTGTCGGGCGACAGATAACGCAATTCCGATCTCCATAAGCAGGAAGATCATGGACGATCCACCATAACTGATAAACGGAAGCGGAATACCGGTATTCGGCATGGTGTTCGTTACAACCGCAAGATTGATCAACACCTGAGCAGAAATATGCGCCAGAATTCCGACTACCAACAATGCTCCATAAAGATCACGGGCATTCATAATAATGCGGAACAGCTTCCATACCAACACAATAAACATTAAGATCAAGGCAATTCCGCCTACGATTCCCAGCTCCTCACATATAACCGAAAAGATCATATCATTATGAGCTTCCGGAATGAAATCCAGCTTCTGGATACTCTGTCCGAGCCCCTTGCCCCAGATACCGCCGGAACCGATGGCATACAATGCCTGTCGGGTCTGATAGCCCTTTGGATGTGTTTCATAATTGATCCATGCATCAAAACGGTCCCCACGATAGCCCCATAAGAGAATATATAACGCAAGCACTACTGCCGCACCGCCGCCGACAGCCAGAAAATGCCAATATTTCGGGCTGGCAACAAATACAATGGCTACAATGATCACACCACAGATCACAGCTGTACTTAAGTTCTCAATCGCAATAATACCGGTCAGCAATAAAGAAGGGAACATAATTTGAAGCAGCGTCACGAAGGAATTCATCTTCCAGACCCGATTCGTGGTTGCCAGCGCCATGATCAGAACGATGGCAACCTTGGCAAACTCTGACGGCTGGAAACCTACAGGTCCGATCTGAATCCAACGGGAAGAACCGCCGGCCTCTCTTCCGGCAAACTGAACAATGATACTTAAGACCAGCGCAACAAGATAAGCAAGCCCCGTCACCTTCTTGTAGAAATGATAATCGATCTTCGATACAAACAGCATGGCAATGATACCGGCGACCGCAAAGAATCCCTGACGTTTCAGAAAATACGCAGCATCCTGATATCTTAAGGAGGCGGTATATGAGCTGGTACTATATACCATAACTAAGCCGAATCCGATCAAAAACAGTACAATGACCAGAAGAGAATAGTCAAAGTATTCCCCCGGATTCCAGAACCTTGTTTTCTTCTTCGGCTCTATATTCTGTTGTTCAAGCACTGCACTACTCATGCATCCATTCCCTTTCTGATATTACTACTCTTTGTATTCCCGGCATTCTATATTAAGATGCTGCAGGTTCTGCACTCTTCTGTCTATTCCTCCGGAAGATTGCGAACATATTCCTTGAACAGATCGCCCCGCTGTTCGTAATTATCAAACTGTCCCCAGCTCGCGCATGCCGGTGATAACAGTACGGCATCTCCGCTGTTCGCCAGCCGGTAACAGGTATTTACCGCAGCTTCTAAGTTCTCTTCAAAAATGATATCCGTAAAGCCGTATTTTCTGGCTGTCTCCGCGATCAGATCCGCGGTCTGACCGATCAATACCAGGTAACGCACCTTGCCGTCAAAGCTTAAGATCCAGTCATCAAACGGCACCTTCTTATCATATCCGCCGCCGATCAGTAAGGTCGGGCGGTTCATTGCCTGAATCCCCTTGATCGCCGCATCCGGATTCGTGCCCTTAGAATCGTTGTAATATGCGACCCCCTTCACTTCCTTCACATATTCGATCCGATGCTCCACGCCCTTAAAATCCATACATACCTTGCGGATCACCTCTACCGGTATTCCCATATAATATGCAATGCCGATCGCCGCAAGATAATTCTCCACATTGTGTGCACCTAACAGCCGCATTTCATCAATCGTCAGCACCGGATATTCCTCTACCGAATCCGTCTCACGGAAGCCCTTAGGAGCAGAAGAATCCTGCACCATACGGGTACGGATGGTAAGGGTACGATCCTTTAAGCAGATTCCCTCCTCCAGCGCCTCTTTCCGGCTGAAATATACCGGTGTCGCAGGAACCTTTGCTCCCATTCCGCGTGTATGCTCATCATCATAATTCAGGATACAGATCTGTTCCTTCGTTTGATTTTCCGCAATCCTCTGCTTCGTATCCCGATAACATTCAAAGGTATGATGCCGGTTTAAGTGATCCGGTGTCACATTCAGAACCGCACTGACATCCGGCTTAAATTCCACGATCGTCTCTAATTGGAAGCTGCTGATCTCTGCTACGGTAAGACTATTCTCCGTTGTCTGATCTGCAATACTTGTATACGGAATTCCGATATTACCGACCGTGAAAGAACTGGTATTATAGTTTGCAAAGATCTCCCCCACCAAGGCTGTCGTTGTTGTCTTGCCATTGGTTCCGGTGATGGCAGCAAGCTTTCCCCTGGACATCTGATAAGCCAGCTCAATCTCACTCCAAATTGGAATACTACGTTCCTTAAACGCCTCTGTAAATGGGGCCTCAATTGAGATTCCCGGACTGATCACCATAAAATCAACGGTATCTAAGAGAGATTCGTCGAGCTTACCGATCACGACTCCCACCTTCTCATATTCCTTTAATTGCAGAAGGATCTCTACCTTATCTGCCTTCTCATTCTCATCGAACAGAATGACCTCTGCGCCAGACTTAAGCAGCAGCTTGGCGGCTTCCATTCCACTCTTTCCTGTTCCGGCAACAACTACTCTTTTGTTCAAATCCATGATCTGCATCATTCTCCACACCCTATCTTCCTTATATTATTCATTCATCACTCTATCATAACCTGTCTACAATGCAAGAAAACCAATGAGACAGAGGATCGTTGTCACTATTCCGAAGATTGCGACTACCTTCGTCTCCGGCCATCCGGATAATTCAAAATGATGGTGAATCGGCGCCATCTTAAATGGACGTTTGCCGGTGGTCTTAAAGCTGACTACCTGAATGATAACTGAAAGCACCTCTACCAGATAGACAAGTGCCACGATCGGAATAAAAAGCGGCATCTCCATTATATATGCTGTAGCCACGACGAATCCGCCCAGTGCCAGCGAACCGGTATCCCCCATGAATACCCGCGCAGGATAGACGTTATACACTAAGAATCCCAACAGGGCTCCTACTGCCGCACAGGTGATTGGCTCAATTCCCGCCTTGGTGCCGACTGCAACTACCGTGAAGAAGGTCGCGATCAGAACCGTGACTGAGGAAGCAAGTCCATCCAGACCATCTGTGAAATTCGCTCCATTTACAGTACCTAATACTATGAAGATCAGAATCGGTGCATACCAGAAGCCGACCTCCAGATAATGCCCGCTCCAGAACGGGATCAGCATCTTCGTTCCAAGCTCTGTCTGGGTCATAATATAATAACAGAAAACACCGGCTACGACGAACTGCAATGCCAGCTTCTGCCATGCATGAAGTCCCATGGAACGTTTCATGACCACCTTGATATAATCATCCAGGAACCCGATCAATCCAAAAGCAAGTGTCACAAACAAAATTGGCAGGATCTTCGGATATTGCTTCACATAGATCAGGGATGTGATCACGATACTACACAATATGATCAATCCACCCATAGTCGGAGTTCCCGCTTTTTTCAGATGGGATTCCGGCCCCTCATCCCGCACAAACTGACCGAATTTCAGTTTTTTCAAAAATGGGATTAAGATCGGACTTAATACCACGCTGATTGCAAATGCGATCAATATCGGAAGAACTACATTCATACTTATGTTCATTTCATCACCTCTCAAAATGTATCGCCTCCCCGCTCCCGCTTCGGCGGCATGTCAGTTTGGCTGCTCGCTGCTCTTAGATGTATATTTATTCTTCACCCTCATAAGTCGGATACAATCCGAGATAAGGAAGGATATTCTCATAGATTCGGGCCGATATCGGCGCTGCTATGGTGCCTCCATAATAGATCCCGGTCGGCTCATTGATCAGAACCAGCGTGATGACCTGCGGATTCTCTGCGGGAACCGCTCCAATATAGGAGGATATATATTTTCCGTTACCACGCGGAAGCTTCTCACTGGTCGCTGTCTTGCCTGCAATCCGGTAA
>CACZRT010000096.1 GCA_902783585.1 uncultured Lachnospiraceae bacterium
AGGGAGGAACCATCATGACGAAGTCATGATTATAAAATGGTTCCGACCGACTTGGCAGGATTCCGAAGGAATCGTGCCGCTACATTATTCTTATAAATGATGAAATACAAACTCCCCCGGAGCCCTGATACCAATGATATCAGAAATCTCCGGGGGAGATGTTATGTTCTTAGATTGATTCTACAGCCTGAATACAGTATATATTCACGATTAAGCTGTAGCTTCCTTTGCCCATGCGTCCAGCTTCTCCATGGTTGCATCGTAGGTCTGCTGTGAAATATCCGGAAGTTCTCCGCCCCACAGCTTCTTAGCGGCGTCAAAGCCCTTGTTGATCGCATCACGCATCTGTTCTACCTTCGATGGATCGCCGCCGGTCAATGCCTTTGCAAAGTCCAGTAAGCGGTCTGAGGTCTGCTTAACACCCCAGTAACCATCTTCAGCGATATCCTTCTGTGCCTGTGCAACGGTCTCGTCATCGACTTCAAAATTGCCGGTCCGGATCGCATTCCAGAATGAAGAATCGTTCATGATATCTTCATTGTTGGCATTCGCCCATGCGAAGGATTGTCCCTGCTTGGTGATCAGCTTTTTAACCAAACTCTTTAAGGAATTCAGTCTTGCATCCTGATCCGCCTTTAACTGTGCAACAACTGCAGAATTGTCCTTCTTGGCAACTGTGCTTGTCTGAGTAGAAGCGGAACTGCTCTTCTCATATACGGCAGCAGGTGTCTCGGAAGCGCTGGCTGTCACTTCGGCAGCCTTAGTGCCTGCGGTTGAAGTGGTAGTTGCAGCAGCGGCTGCAGCTGAGCTGTAGCTGGTGTTAGATACATTTGATACCATTTCATCACCCTCCTTGGATTAATATAATATATTATGAATGCTATTGTCCTCCTCGCCTCCTGCTTGGATCAGACAATAACTGCTATCTTATATATCGGATGTTGATACGAAAACTTAATAGCTGATAACAAAAAAACTGAAAAATCAAAAAAAGGAAATAATATAAGCCCGATAAAGAAGTATATAGGCCGGTATATTGTTGAAAAAAATATAAAATCGTACAGAAAAGGGGTACTTTTTTGTCTGATTATGTTATACTGCAATTAAATATAATAATGCTTGTGTATACTTGAGGTACAATGGATACTGACGAAGTCTGCAAGGGAATGAATGTGAATGAAGCGTTTCCCTCTTGGCATTGGCGGAGAGCCGGCTGTTACATGAAGAATTGACTTCGGTGATGGCAACTTCCTGGTGAAATGATGTGAATACATGGAATCGCAGGAACGGGTGATATAGATGAAGATTGTAGATAAGATAAGAATATTGATCGTTCCTCTGGTGCTGGTTCCGTTTGTGGCGATTGTGATCGGAACGATCTTTTTCGGACGGGTTTATCTGTATAATATATATGGCCAATATAATTCGGATGGAATTCATCCATACGCCAATCCGATCTATGCTATGAACGGATCGGCGGAGGCGGTTCTTCGGGAGCTCCAGACAGAGGTTCAGCAGGATCCGGATCGATTTCTGGATGTGGCATATCTGAAACAGATTGAAACAGAGCTTCGTGAAAAACATGTGGATTTTCTGATGCTGGTGGATCGAAGCGTGTATTACTGCAGTGCCTCGTTTCCGGAGCAGTATCTGGCATTGATACCGGATTATGATGCTGCCGCGGAAAGTATCGAGGGCGGTATCTATGTTGACGATAAGACACCATTTTATATAAGGCAGGAGGATTTCATGCTGTCGGATGGGAGAGGTGGTTCCTTCTTTGTTGTCATCTATGCAGAGACGGTGTCTACCTATATGAGACGCGCCCTGATCGAGATTACCATCTTTGTGGCGTTGGTACTGGGGCTTGTCAGTGCATTTATTACGATCTATATGTATCGGAATTTCCTGCGGCCGCTGAAAGCCTTGCAGGAGGGAACGAACCGGATCAAGGAAGGCAATCTGAATGAAGATGTTGAGATCATGGCGAATGATGAGATCGGTCAGGTGTGCCAGTCCTTTAATGAGATGCGTGAGAAGCTGAAGGAGTCTGTAGATGACCGGATGCGGCAGGAGGAGGAAAACCGAGAACTGATTAATAACATTTCCCATGATCTGCGGACACCGATTACGGCGATCAAGGGGTATGTCGAGGGGATTATGGACGGCGTTGCCGATACTTCCGAAAAAATGGATAAGTACATTAAGACAATCTATAATAAGACCAATGAAATGGATGTCCTGATCAATGAATTATCCTTGTATTCCAAGATCGACACCAACAGCATCCCATATGATTTCATCAAGATGAAGGTGTCGGCGTACTTTAATGATTGTTTTACAGAGCTGGCAATGGATATGGAGCAGGCGCATGTGAAGGTGGACTATCGCAATACCTGTCCGGATGATACCCGCGTGATCGCTGATCCGGAGCAGCTTCGGCGGGTGATCAATAATATTGTGATCAATGCGGTGAAATATAATAAGCAAGAGGAGCGGATCATTGATATTGATGTGAAGCCGTATGGAAATGACCAGATTTATGTGGGGATCCGTGATAACGGAGAGGGAATATCGGAAGAGGATCTGCCACGGATCTTTGATCGGATGTACCGGACAGATGCATCAAGGAATTCACAGACAGGCGGAAGTGGTCTGGGGCTGTCGATTGCCAAGAAGATCATAGAAGAGCATGGGGGTAGTATATGGGCGGAAAGCAAGAACAGGGAAGGAACCTTAATTGCATTCACGCTGAACAAGGTAAAAGAAGGGGATGACGCATATGAGTAAGGTATTGATCATTGAAGATGAACAGTCGATTGCGGAATTGGAAAAGGATTATCTGGAGCTGAACCGCTATGATGTGACGATTGAAACGGATGGGGAGAAGGGCTTAGAGCGCGCCAAGGCAGAGCATTATGATATCGTGATCATAGATCTGATGCTCCCGAATGTGGACGGATATGAGGTGTGCCGTCAGATCCGTGAGGTGAAGGACATTCCGATCGTTGTGGTATCTGCCAAGAAGGAGGATATTGACAAAATCCGCGGTTTGGAGATGGGAGCGGATGACTATATTACCAAACCATTTTCTCCGAGTGAGCTGGTGGCGAGGGTAAAGGCTCATCTGGCCAGATACGAGCGGCTGGTTGGAAGCGGGGAGCGTCGCTCCAATGACTATATCGAGATTCGGGGGATTAAGATTGATAAGACGGCAAGAAGGGTATTTGTAAATGGTGAGGAGAAGATTCTTACAACGAAGGAGTTCGATTTGCTCACCTTTCTTGCAAGCAATCCGAATCGTGTTTTTACCAAAGAGGAATTATTCCATGAAATCTGGAATATGGAGTCGGTAGGGGATATTGCAACCGTGACGGTGCATATCAAGAAGATTCGGGAGAAGATTGAGATGAATACCTCGAAGCCACAGTATATCGAGACGATCTGGGGGGTCGGGTATCGATTTAAGGTGTGATCTGTGCTTTAGTGACGACGGACACCCGTAAGAAAGGTCCGTTGTGACTTCGTTGAGAACGCCGAATGCATGAGGGTTAAGGATGATGGTATGTGACGGCGTTCTCAAAAGGCGTCACCCCGGACCTTCCATTACGGGTGTCCGTCTGTGTGGATAGATATTGATGATCCTCTTCCGGATTGCCAGCATGATGCGTTTCTGCCGATTCGGGTTAAGGGTCGTAATGTTGGAAAGCCGGAATGGGGAAAGTTAGAGATATTAGAGGATGGGGAATGGAAGGAATATATTCCGCAATAATATATGATATCGGAAGCAGATGTTAGGAGTCAGGAAAGGATACGATATGAAACAGATTGAAATCATGTATGAGGATGATGCGATTCTGGTTTGCGTGAAGCCGCAGGGAGTGCCGAGTCAGTCGGATAAGACCGGTGGCGAGAATGTACTGGATTATTTTAAGAGTTATATCTATGACCGGGATGAGTTGGATGAGGAGCCGTATATGGCCGTGATCCACCGGTTGGATCGTCCGGTTGGCGGGATTATGGTGCTTGCCAAGACTAGGGAGGCAGCTGCTAAGCTGTCGGATCAGATGCAGGATGGAGAGATCATTAAGTATTATCAGGCGATCCTGACCGGAGAACTTCCGGACGAGGCAGGTACGTTAGAGGATTATCTGGTAAAGGACAGTAAGACGAATACCGCGAAGGTGGTTGCCAAGGGAACCAAGGGTGCCAAGAAAGCGATCCTTGATTATGAAGTCTTAGATGTGTTTGAGACGGAGGAAGGAATCTTGAGCTATGTTCTGATCGAACTGGTGACGGGACGTCATCATCAGATCCGGGTGCAGATGGCAAGCCGCGGTGCGGGAATCTGGGGGGATACCAAGTATAATCCATTGTTCCAGAAAACGAAGAAGAAGTATCAGCAGATCGGGCTGTATGCGACACGATTAGAGCTTGACCACCCGGTTACAGGAGAGCATATGATATTCAAACAGGAGCCGGAGGGAGAGGCATTCGATGTGATCGAGATGGAGGATTATTGATTTTCATCTGTCATCTCCTCAAGTTCTTCAATGGATTTTGTAATAAAGTTCCCATCTTTTGCTTCTTTCATGGATTTATTGATCATTTTCATATATTCAACATTTCGTTTGATCTGCTGCAATTCGTTATATTCTTGTTCAGAAATTACGATTACATTCTCATTTCTTTTGCGGGGTACAATAATCTGTTCTCCTTGAAAAACCATATCAAAGTATTTTTTTATATTGGCCTTTATATCAACCTGTTTTACAGCTATCATATTATCACTCCTATCATTAAAGATACTTTTTTTAGTATCTAAAATGATGCCTCTTTTCATACTTATAGTCAAGAAAAGTCCGATAATATGTTTTAAAAAAAATCTGTTGACATTACAATACTCATCTGCTATATTTACTACGACAGACATGGTATGATTATCGTAGTACGACAGACAATGTAACGATAAACGTTATATAGATGGGTATGTGGGAGAGAGATAGACGATCGTAATCGCGATAAGAATTACCAATATTAAGAAGGAGGGAATGAAGGATGGGTATTAGCAGTGATGTCATTCGAGGATATAATGATACGATCATTTTATATCTGATCTTGAAGGAACCGTCATACGGATATGAGATATCGAAGCAGATCCGGACGCTTTCCAAGGAAAAATATGTGATTAAAGAGACAACCTTGTATTCTGCATTTACACGAATGGAAAAGAACGGTTTTATTGAGTCTTTTTCAGAGATCGCAGATTCCGGTAAGAGGCGGACCTATTATCGGATCACGGATTCCGGTAAGGAATATTATTATGAGAAATGTGTGGAATGGGAGCTGACCAAGGAGGTTATTGAACAGTTTATCCTGCAGTCGGCGGAAAATAGTGATGGATATGCGGTGCGGACACCTGATATAGCAAAGCCGGATACCAAAGAAACGGCTCTCGTGGATCAGCAGGATGATACCGAAGCAGTTGTTGTGGAGCAGACCGGGGAGGCGGATATCTTGGTTGAAGGTAATGAAGAAAAGCAGGAGATTCTTAAGGCAAGCATGACAGAGCAGACCGGAGAGCCTGATACCCTGCTTGATGGAAATGAGAATCAAATACTGAATCTGTCGAATCAGGTGGCAGATCTGGAAAAAAAGATTGCGGCCTTAGAGGCGCAGAGACAGATGTTAGTTCGTAAGGGAGAGGAGGCATAACATGGAAACGATTCGTAATTATTTGGAAAAGATGTTTGCGACGCTTCCGGCAACTCCGGAGGTACACAAAGCAAAGCAGGAACTGCTTTCCATGATGGAGGATAAATATACAGAGTTGACCTGCGAGGGTAAGCCGGAAAATGAGGCGGTTTCCATTGTAATCTCCGAATTCGGTAACTTAGATGAGCTGGCGGAGACACTGGGAATTAGCGGCATTGTTGTGGAACAGCAGGAGACCGCGCAGGATGTCAGACAGGTTACCATGGAAGAGGCTAAGAAATTCATGGAAGCTTATTCGATGAAAACGATGATGATCGGGCTTGGGGTATTCTGCTTTATCATGGCACCGATGGGACCGGTATTTGTTGATGCATTTCACGGGAGAAGCGGCATAGGATCTTCGCTGTTCTTCACCTTGGTTGCAGTCGGCGTCGCTATGATCGTGCTTGGCAATTCCTATATACGTAATTACAAATATCTGCGTAGAGGCGCCTGCATGCTGGATTATCAGACAACGGGATATGTGCAGGAGCAGATCAAGGATAATCAGTCGACGAAGACACTGCTTCGGGTGATCGGGATCAGCTTATGCGTGATGTGTATGGTTCCTATGATCCTGTTGAATGAATTAGGCAGTGGATTGGCTGGCGTATTCTCCATGACGAACATTGATGACGTTGGTGTGATCTGCATGTTCCTGTTTGTTGCGATCGGCGTGTGGCTGATCATATTCTCAAACGGGAAGACAAGGGCAGGTAAGCTCCTGCTGCATGTGAATCCAAAGGGAACCATGAGTGAGACTTATGTTGTCAAGGAAGAACCGTTATATAAGGATCGACCGGGTTTAAGTGCAGTCATGGGCGAGTATTGGTTCACTGTGACCTGTCTGTATCTGATCTTAAGCTTCCTGACTTTCCAGTGGTGGATTACCTGGATCATCTGGCCGCTGGCAGCGATCGTCCATGCGATCATTAATCATAGCGTTCAAAATGCGCAGAAAGAGGGTGCGGATCATGAGTAGAGGATTATATCGGACACTGCTTATCATATTTACGATTCTGTGTATCATCGGCGGCACGGCATTTCATGTATCACGGTTGTTCTTTCGGGCAGCCTCTCATCTGATCCCATTTGCAGATCGGTTGGAGGAAGAGTTCAAGAACAGTGACTGGTTCGATTGGGACGATGATAACTTTATTACCATTGGTGTGAACGGCAGCGGTGAACAGGTGCATGAAGAATGGAACGAGGATTATTCAGATTGTAAGAAGCTGAGTCTGGATATCATTGCAGCGAATGTCGATATTGTCGAAGGAGAGGAATTCTCCATCGAATATGATGGGGACGAGAATTTGAAACCGGAGGTATCACTGGAGGATGATACCGTAAAGATCCGGCAGTCAACAGCGGGTGAGCTGCAATGGAATTTGGGTGGTGTTACCAGTAAGATTACCGTTACGGTTCCGAAGGATCAGCTGGAAGAACTCAAGCTGGAAGCGGATGCCGGAGATATTGATATAAGTGATTTGACGTTTGATACATTAGATATTGAGGCTAATGCCGGTGAGATCGATCTGAGTGATATAACAACCGATGATCTGAAGCTGGATGCCGATGCCGGAGATATCAAACTGACAGATGTGAAAGCAGATAAATTAACGATCGAGGTAGATGCAGGCGATATCGAGTTATCGAATGTGGATATCAGGAAAGGGGAAGCGTCCTTAAGCATGGGTAACTTTGACTATGACGGCGGAACCTTTAAGACTTTGTCTGTTACTGTGAATATGGGTGACTTACACATCAATACAGACAGCAGTCTGTCCGACTATGGTGTCGATCTCTCCTGCGACATGGGCGAGGTACGGTATAATGGTAAGCATGAAGGCACTTCCTACGACCATGAAGGTGAGGAAGGCAAGCTGGACGCAAAGTGCAACATGGGAGAGGTTGAGGTCAGCGGTAACTAAGACGGACTTCCCATAAGTATAATAATTACTTGATCCTCATGATATTTGACACGGGCGAGCCGGAGGATTCCTAAGAGACGCATCTGTCGATTTTGTGATAATTCCATAGAACGAATGGTTAATTTTCATAAATGTGTCCAGCTGTTCGAGCGTAGCGAGTTTAGGACACATTTATAGAAAATTACCATGAGTGAAATGAGAATTATCCAAAATCGTGACAGCTAGCGTTTCGTGGAATCCTCCGGCTCGCCCGTGTCAATCAAAAGTCCGATAATTATACATATGGGAAGTTCGCATAATTCATATTGCACATGTTATAAGGATTGCGATACAATAGCTCTAGTTGAATGTAACCAATATGTTGAAGGAGGTACGATTATGTCAAATGCAGCTAAGGTAAATGCGTTTCTTGATGAAGCGAAGGTGTTTTATTTTCTGACCACGGACGGTGACCAGCCAAAAGGCCGCCCGTTCGGATTCCACATGCTGGTAGAGGATAAGATCTATTTTGGATGCGGAACCTTTAAGAAGGTCTTTCAGCAGCTATCCGCGAATCCGAAGGTGGAGGTTCTGGCAATGAAAGGCGATGAGTTCCTTCGTTATGACGGAACGGTTAAGGTAGTGAAGGATGACGCTCTGCTTGAGAAGGTAAGAGAAGCCATGCCGCAGATCATGGCGATGTATGATCAGAACGGTTGGGAAATGGGACTTTTCTATCTGGAAAACGGACATGCCGAGATCAGAGGCATGATGGACTTGAAGGAAGAGTTTGATGTGTAGAAGCTCTGGCAGGAGAGAGACGTGGGATTATTACTGGCGGTTATATATTTGATATTCATTAGTCTGGGGCTGCCTGATTCCTTGCTGGGATCGGGCTGGCCGCAGATGCAGATCGCCTTCGGCGTGCCGTCTTCGTATGCGGGATATGTGTCGATGACGATCAGTTTTATGACCATTATCTCGGCATTATTAAGCCCCAGGATCATTCGGAGATTTCATACCAAATGGATCGTGATCGTGTCCATTTTTCTCACAATCCTTGGCTTGATCGGCTTTTCTGTCTCGGGTGCATATTGGATGTTATTTGCGTTTGCGGTTCCGTATGGCTTGGGGGCAGGCGCGATCGATGCGTCGGTCAACCATTATGTGGCAAACAATTACTCGGGCGCAGTGATGAATTTCCTTCATTGCTTTTATGGAGTGGGTGCGGTGATCAGCCCTATGATCATGGCACTTGCGCTTCGATTGGCGAGATGGAATGAAGGATACCGGTGGACGGCGTTTATTCAGATGGGAATCCTCGCCGTCTGCATTCTGTCGCTGCCGTTATGGAAGAAGAAGGAAGCGCATACGCAGGAAGAAGTCGGTAACAGTGCGGGGATTCGGGACACACTTAAGGTTGCCGGAGTGATCCCGACGCTGATTTCCTTCTTTGCCTATTGTTCCGGCGAAGCAACATGCTTTCTCTGGACGTCCAGTTATTTTGCGGGCGTGAAGCAGGGGCTTAGTAATGAGCTGATCGCCTCGTTTGGCTCCTTGATCTTCGGAGGACTGATGTTTGGAAGATTAATCTCGGGACTAATTTCCAACAGACTTGGAGACCGGCTTCTGATCCGGATCGGTATCGCGGTAGAGCTTGTGGGAATTGCAATGGTAATGCTGCCGATCAGGCACTATGCAGTGGCGGCAGTGGGATTTGTGATCATCGGCACAGGAATGGGGCCGATCTATCCGGCGATCCAGCACATGGCACCGGATAATTTTGGCAAGAAGCACAGTGCTGCCGTGATCGGATTACAGATGGCTTCGGCATATGCGGGAAGTACCTTTATGCCCATGCTGTTCGGGAATCTTCAGCAGAAGGTCGGAATAGGGATCATGCCGATCTATTTATTATTCTTTGCACTGGTCAACATTGGGTTGATTGAGTATACATATCGAGTGATACACAAAAAGGATTCACCTGTAAGTGATTAGCGGATAACGGATCAGCTCCTTCCGTTTGCTGCTTGGACTGTTTATATTCCTTGTATTGCTATTCAAACTCGTCATATATCGTCCGTAGTTGAGAACGGTTCTGGACGCCGGTTTTCTTTAGGATATTCTTCATATGGAATTTGATCGTATTCTCGGATACGTACAGCTTGGCGGCGATGATCGGATTGGAATCCCCTTCCAGGACCAATCGCATGACTTCTTTTTCCCTTACGGATATGCCGTATTTTTCACAAAAATGTGCTTGTTTTTCTTCCGGATCGGATATCATTTCCGATCCTGTTTTTTTTGCGTCATAATCCTCAGTATCTTCAATCACTTCAGTATCTGTATTTCCTTCGGACAATTGCATGCCGATAGTATTGTTTTCCGGTATATCCTCAGCCGGTTTCGGCGTAAGGGCTGGCAAGGCGGCACCCCCCATAAAGTCAAGCTTCGCATTAAGCATATATACAGCAAAGAACGACAACACCAGTAATCCAAAGGTTACAATGATCAACAGAGGCGGATATTCTTTTAACTTCATACCGACAGAGTACGATAGGATCTGTCCGATCCGTCTGCCAAATAAGCCGAGACCTGCCAATGCCGCTCCGTACTTCGGAGAATTCGTAAAAAGGATGGTGGAATAGACCATGATCGGTCCCAGAAGGATATAATTGATCGCCCATAACACGTTGCCGGAGATTTCATAGTTCTCAATCAACAAAGACAGAAACGGGCATACAAGGGCACATAAGCAAAGAATGGTACCGCTTGACTTGCTCTTTGCAAATA
>CACZRT010000097.1 GCA_902783585.1 uncultured Lachnospiraceae bacterium
ATGTTATTCGCAAATATGTGATATTATGAGAACTCCGTCAACCACTGTCAGGGTGACGGAGTTTTTTGATAAATGTAATCTTTAACATTGTTTCCATTTATTTTATTTGATTTCTTATAAAAAAACGGTATAATCATTAAGTGACACAAGCTACGAATAAGGAGGACAACTATGAGCGATAAGCCGGATAATAATAAACGACCGAATGGATCCTGGAGACCGCTGATCATGATGCTGGTGGTATCCATTGTGCTGACTGCATTATTCTGGTTCACGATGCAGCGGTTCAAGCAGGGAACCGTGGAAGAGATCAAGTATAGTGAATTCATGGATATGCTCTATAGCGGGCAGGTGGAATCCGTAGAGATCAGCACCAACACGATTACGATCCATCCGAAGACAAATACGGGATCTAAGATCAATAATACGACGGAGAGCACAGAGACGAATGCGACGGAAGACAGTACGGCCGGTACGGGGAATACGGCGGAAGAAGGAGCCGGGCAGAGTACGGATGATCCGAATGCAGGGAATAACGGAACATCCTCCGATGGAAGCAGCGCTTCCGTGAATCCTGCAGTTCTTGCGTCAGAGGCTGATGCAGCGAAGAATCATGATGCTTCTACGGAAGCACAGGAGGGGAAGAACACAGAAGCGTCTTCCGGTTTCAAGAATTCTTCGGATACTGCGACCGCACAGCCGTATGTTCCATCGAATACAACAACCTCCCTGGGAGGACAGAAGAAGACTTATACGACCATACGGGTCTATGATCTGAACCTGATCGACCGTTTGGAAGAAAATCATGTAGAATATGAAGAAGTATCGGACACATCGAATTCCTGGTGGTTCAGCGTTCTGCAATTCGTGTTGATGTTAGGCGCGATCTATCTCGTTATGAGCCTGTTCATGCGAATGATGAATAAGAACGGCATGTTAGGCGGGATTGGCAAATCCAGAGCTAAGATGTATGTGGAGAAGCAGACCGGAGTTACCTTTGCGGATGTAGCGGGTCAGGAGGAAGCGAAAGAATCCTTAGTAGAGATGGTGGATTTCCTGCATAATCCGAAGCGCTATCTGGATATCGGTGCCAAGCTTCCAAGAGGCGCCCTGCTTGTAGGCCCTCCGGGAACCGGTAAGACGCTGCTTGCCAAGGCAGTGGCAGGAGAAGCCAATGTACCGTTCTTCTCCTTATCCGGATCGGATTTTGTGGAAATGTATGTCGGTGTCGGCGCTTCCAGAGTGCGGGATCTGTTCAAGGAAGCCAATGCCATGGCACCATGTATTATATTTATTGATGAGATCGATGCGATCGGTCGAAGCCGTGATACCTCCGGACGCGGCGGTGATTCGGAACGGGAGCAGACCCTGAATCAGCTGTTATCCGAGATGGATGGCTTTGACACATCTAAGGGTATCGTGATCTTGGCGGCAACCAACCGGCCGGAAATCTTAGATAAGGCACTGCTTCGTCCGGGACGATTTGACCGGCGGGTGATCGTGGAGAAGCCGGACTTAAAGGGACGTATCGATACCCTGAAGGTTCACTCCAAGGATGTCAAGATGGACGAGACCGTTGATTTTGAAGAGCTTGCACTTGCCACCTCGGGTGCAGTCGGTGCGGATCTTGCCAATATTATTAATGAGGCAGCACTTGCGGCCGTCAAGGATGGCAGACAGGCTGTCAATCAGAAGGATCTCTTTGAATCGGTCGAAGTGGTATTTGCCGGAAAAGAGAAGAAGGACCGTATCTTAAGTGAGAAGGAGAAGCAGGTCGTTGCATATCATGAGATCGGACATGCACTGGTAATTGCGCTTCAGAAGCATACAGAGCCGGTTCAGAAGATTACGATCATTCCGAGAACCATGGGTGCACTTGGATATGTCATGCAGGTTCCGGAGGAAGAGAAGTATCTGAATTCAAAGGAAGAGATGCTGTCGGATCTGGTGGTATCCATGGGTGGCCGTGCAGCCGAGGCTGTGAAATTCGACTCTGTCACGACGGGCGCTTCCAATGATATTGAACAGGCAACCGCCAAGGCAAGAGCTATGGTAACGGTCTATGGCTTCTCTGACAAATTCGGAATGGTAGCCTTAGAGTCTACCCAGAGCCATTATCTGGATGGCAGACGGGTACTGAACTGCTCCGAGGAGACCGCGACCGAGATCGATAAAGAAGTGCAGAAGATGCTGAAGAAGGCTTATAAGCAGGCATACAAGCTGCTGAAGTCTCACGAGAATCTGATGGATAAGTTGGCGGCTCATCTGATTGAGAAGGAGACCATCACCGGTAAGGAATTCATGGAGATCTTCAACCGGGAGCTGGATATCACACCGGAGAATGAAGTTGTAGAGCTGCCGGAGGATGAAGAATAACAGACTTAAATATCAGAAGTTTGCTTTTTGTTATGACACGAACGAGCCGGTGTATTCCACGAAACGCCAGCTGTCACGATTTTGGATAATTCTTATTTCACTCATGGTAATTTTCTATCAAAGATCCCCAAACTCGCTTCGCTCAAACAGCTGGGATCTTTGATGAAAATTAACCATTCGTTCAATGGAATTATCACAAAATCGACAGATGCGTTTCTTAGGAATATACCGGCTCGCTCGTGTCATATATCATTATAAACTTGAGGAAAACAGCAACATCAAAGGGCTTGCATGCCCCTAAGAAACACCATTTGTCTATTTTCGCAATAATTCCATAGAGTGAATGGCTGATTTTCAAAAACGCGAACGCTGTCTGAACGAAGTGAGTTAGTGAGCGTTTTTAGAAAATCACCATGAGCGATATGTGAATTATAGAAAATAGTTACAACCGGTTTTCGTGGGGCACGCAAGCCCTTTGATGTTGCGTAACTAATGTGTATAAATATGTATAGTCTGTTATTATCTGTGGTCTCCGGTGAAGAAGAGGGCGACGAGGCCGGGACCGGTATGGGCACCGATGGTACAGCCGACATAATCGATCATGAAGTTATGCAGGTCGAAGCGTTCTTCAATCAGGGATTTAACATACTCGGCATCCTCTAAGCAGTCGCCGTGTGTGATGCAGACAAGAGGATTCTCGTAATCCCCTATACGTTCTGCCATACCGTCAACAAGCGCGTTCAGGGCACGCTTTCTTCCCCTTATTTTATCGATGTTGATCAGGTGTCCCTCGTTATCTACATGAAGGACAGGCTTGATATTGGCAATGGTGCCGATGATCGCGGATGCCTTGCTGACACGGCCGCCGCGGTACAGATGGAAGAGATCGTCAACGGTGAACATATGGCAGATGTGATATTTCATATCCTCGATATATGCAGCCAGTTCATCGATATCTGCGCCTTCCTCTTTTTTCTTGCATGCGTAATAGACCAGAAGTCCCTGCCCTAAGGTTGCAGCAAGTGAGTCGATGACAATGATCCTGGCATCCGGTTTCTCCTCCATGATCTGTTCGGCTGCTTTAAAGGCGTAATCACAGCTGGAGCTTAAGCCTGAGGAGAAGGCGATATGCAGGATATCGTAGCCCTGTTCCAAGAGATGTTCGAAGTGGTCACGGATGACCCCCGGATTGCTTGCCATAGTGGTCGGCATTTCCCCATTTCGCATGGCGTCGAAGAAGTCCTTTCCGGATAATTCTCTGGAATTGGAATCATAGGTCTTATCGCCCAATTGAAAATACATGGGAATCATAGGAATGTTATGTTCTTCAGTGAAATCGTTTGGCAGATCCGCCATGCTGTCTGTGGATATGATATAAGGTTTCATATAATCCTCCTTACAAGTAAAGTATTCGTGAAATTTCTTTTGCAAAATGTACCATTTCATTCTACAATGATTCTATGGAATTCGCAATTAAAATCTATGATCTGTGCAATACAAGACTATAATGATTCAGAGACACGTGTTGGAGCCGGCAAAGCGACAGGATATAAGCGGGTAGAATGAAGAACGGTGTTCATAAAGGAATATAGGCATAGATAATAGGAATATTAGAAGGGTATAGGTATATGAAGGAATTTAATCTGGAGGAGGAACTGAAGAAATTACCGGATCATCCGGGGGTCTATCTGATGCACAGTGCCAGTGACGAGATCCTGTATGTGGGGAAGGCGATCAGCTTAAAGAACCGGGTGCGGCAGTATTTTCAATCCGGACATAAGCGGTCTCCGAAGATTGAACGGATGATCTCCATGATCAGTTACTTTGAATATATTCTGACGGATTCGGAGCTGGAAGCCCTGGTGTTGGAGAACAATCTGATCAAGGAATATGCGCCGCGGTACAATACCATGCTGACGGATGACAAGACCTATCCGTTCATTAAGGTAACACTGGATGAGGCGTTTCCGAGAGTCATTCTGACGCGACAGATGCACCGGGATAAATGCAGGTATTTCGGTCCATTTACCAGCGCTGCGGCCGTGCGGGATACGATCGACCTGATCCAGAAACTCTATCATCTGCGGGTGTGCAATAAGAAGCTGCCGAAGGAAATGGGACTTGGGCGGCCGTGTATCTACTATCAGATGAAGCAGTGCCCGGCACCGTGTCAGGGATATATCTCGGAAGAGGAATATCAGCAATCTGTCCAAGCGGCGATTGATTTCTTAGACGGTAATACGAAGGATGTACTGAAAGACCTGACCGGGAAGATGCAGCAGGCCGCAGAGGAGTATGAATTCGAGAAAGCGGCAGAGTACCGGGATCTGATCGATAGTATTCATCATATTACCGGCAAGCAGAGAATTACGAATCCAAATTCCGTGAGCGTTGACCGGGATGTTGTGGGAATGGCAGTAGAGGAGCAGGAAGCCGTGGTGTCTATATTCTTCATCCGGGACGGCAAGCTTCTGGGACGCGAGCACTTTCACATGGCAGGGGTAGAGGCGGATCAGCCGGTGGATACCATGTCTGCCTTTGTGAAGCAGTATTATGCAGGAACTCCTTATATTCCGAGAGAGGTGCTGCTTGAGACGGAGGTTGAGGATCGGGAGCTGTTGGAGAACTGGTTGTCTGAAAAGAGAGGCCAGCGGGTGCATATCCTGACACCGCAGAAGGGCGAGAAGCATAAGCTGATCGATCTGGCGAAGGAGAATGCCAGCATGGTCATTCATCAGGATCTGGAGAAATTAAAGCGCGAGGAGGCAAGAACCTCCGGAGCGGCACAGGAAATTGCGGATCTGATCGGAATTCCGAATGCAAACCGGATCGAAGCCTATGATATCTCGAATACCAGCGGCGTGAATTCGGTCGCGTCGATGGTGGTATTTGAGCAGGGCAAGGCGAAGAGAAGTGATTATAGGAAGTTCCGGCTTCGCACGGTAGAGGGGCCGGATGATTATAAGAGCATGGAGGAGACACTGACCAGACGGTTCTCTCACGGAAAGGCAGAACAGGAGCAGATCCGGGAGGGGAATCTGGAGGAAGAGATGGGCAGCTTTAACCGGTTTCCGGATCTGATCATGATGGACGGTGGACGCGGTCAGGTGAATGTGGCACTCCGGGTTCTTGATGAGCTGAACCTTGCCATTCCGGTCTGCGGCATGGTGAAGGATGATAATCACAGAACCAGAGGCTTGTATTATAATAATGTGGAGATTGATTTTCCACCGAAAAATGAAGCATTTGACCTGATCACACGGATTCAGGACGAGGCACACCGGTTTGCCATCGAATATCATAAGAGTCTGCGGAGCAAGGCGCAGGTGAAGTCGATCTTGGATGATATTCCGAATGTGGGACCGAAGCGGCGGCAGGGTCTGATGCAGCATTTCAAGACTATAGAAGCGATCCGGCAGGCAGATATCGAGGCGCTCTCATCAGCTCCGGGCATGAATCGAAGGGCGGCCGAGGCTGTTTACGGGAAATTGCATAAGTCGGATAGTAATTAGGTAATATTTATGGTATACTATACCCAATTCATAAAAAGGAGAAGATACGTATATGGAACAGGAGACTTACGAAGTACCGCTGTCGAAAATGATTGAGAAGCTGCATTTGGTGAATCATATTCCGGAGATTGATACGGATAAGATCATGATCACGGATCCGGATATCAATCGTCCGGCGGTTCAGCTGGCCGGATTTTTTGAGCATTTTGATGCGGCGCGGATCCAGATCTGCGGTAATGTGGAGCATGCATATATCGTGAATATGCATACGGAGGAAGAGAACCGGGAGATCTTCAAGAAATTATTCTCTTATAAGATTCCGTGTCTGATCTTCTGTCGGGGATTGGAGCCTCATGATTTTATCATAGAACTGGCGAGAGAGGCCGGGATTCCGATTCTTACCTCGAATTCCACCACCTCTTCCTTTGTGCATGAAGCGGTGCGCTGGCTGCATGTTGAGCTGGCTCCGAGAGTAACCCTGCACGGAGTATTGGTGGATGTATATGGCGAAGGTATCCTGATCATGGGTGAGAGCGGGATCGGTAAGAGCGAGGCGGCTCTGGAGCTGATCAACCGCGGACACCGGCTGGTATCGGACGATGTGGTGGAGATCAAGAAGGTCAGTGATGAGACACTTGTGGGAACCGCGCCGGGAATTACCCGTCATTTTATCGAGCTTCGCGGCATAGGTATTATTGATGTGAAGACCTTGTTCGGTGTCGAATCGGTTAAGATGACACAGAATATCGATCTGATCATTAAGCTGGAGGAGTGGAGCAAGGATACGGAATATGACCGGTTAGGACTTACCGATCAATATACCGAGATTCTAGGAAATAAGGTGGTCAGCCACTCAATTCCGATCCGTCCGGGTCGGAATATCGCGATCATCGTAGAGGCGGCGGCTGTCAACCATCGGCAGAAGAAGATGGGATATAATGCGGCACAGGAATTATATAACCGTGTAACCGGCAACATTCAGAAAAAAATGGACGGAGAAGAAGTCTAGGGAATAGAAGGAGGATAACAGATATGGCAAAGTATGCAGTAGGTGTTGATATCGGAGGTACTACCGTTAAGATCGGTATTTTTACAGTGGAGGGCGAGCTTTTGACGAAGTGGGAGATCCCGACCCGGAAGGATGAGGGCGGCGCTTATATCTTAGGTGATGTGGCTGCTTCCATTGATGAGAAATTAAAAGAGAACTCTATGGATAAATCAGAGGTTGCAGGAATCGGCATGGGTGTTCCGGGACCGGTTAAGCAGGACGGAACCGTGCTGAAGTGTGTGAATCTGGGATGGGGCATTTTCAATGTCGAGGATGAGTTATCGAAGCTGTCCGGACTTCCGGTTAAGGCAGGAAATGATGCGAATATGGCTGCTCTTGGCGAGATGTGGCAGGGCGGCGGTAAAGGATATACGAATATCGTTATGGTTACACTCGGAACCGGTGTTGGCGGTGGCATTATCTTAGATGGTAAGATGCTTGCCGGTGTGAACGGAGCCGGTGGTGAGATCGGACATATTCAGGTGAAGGATGATGAGACAGAGACCTGCGGCTGCGGTAAGAAGGGCTGTCTGGAGCAGTACACTTCCGCAACCGGTATTGTCAGACAGGCTAAGATCGCGCTGAATACGACGGATAAGCCTTCAAAGCTCCGCAGTGTGCAGTATATCTCAGCTAAGGAGATCTTCGATGCAGCGAAGGAAGGCGATGAGCTTGCCAACGATCTGGTGGAAGCACACGGAGAATGTCTGGGACGTGCTCTGGCGCAGATTGCGGCAACCGTAGATCCGGAGGCATTTGTCATCGGCGGCGGTGTATCGAAGGCCGGACAGGTACTTATTGATACGACTTCCCGTTATTTTGTGAAATATGCGTTCCATGCATGCCGGAATACGAAGTTCGAGCTGGCAACCCTCGGAAATGATGCGGGAATCTATGGCGGCGCTAAGCTGATCTTGGGCTAATATATTATTTGGAATGGAGAGAGTTCCATGCAGGATTTCATTCAAGAATTACATACCATACTTCCGGAGGAGCGGATCAAGATACAGGCTATGATGAAGGAGCATACCACCTTTCGGGTGGGCGGTCCGGCAGATGTGCTGGTGTCCCCGCAGTCGGTGGAAGAGCTTACACGGATCCTGTCACTGGCAAAGGAAAATCAGATTCCTTATTATGTGATCGGACACGGAAGCAATCTGCTGGTTGGTGATGGCGGAATTCGGGGGCTGGTGATTGAATTCGGCAAGGAATATGCAGGGATCACATGGGACGGGAACATAAGCCTTACCGTTCAGGCAGGCTGTATGATGAGTACGGCTGCGAACTTTGCCTATAAGCAGGGACTTACCGGAATGGAATTCGCGGCAGGAATCCCGGGAACTCTTGGCGGTGCGATCCGTATGAACGCCGGTGCCTATGGCGGAGAGATGAAGGATATCGTGAAGACGGTAACCGTCATGCTGCCGGATGGAGACGTTAAGGTGATGGATCGGGACGAGATGCATTTTGCCTATCGGCACAGCATTGCGGATGAACAGGACCTGATCATCTTAGAGACAGAGCTTGTGTTAGAGCACGGCGATCCGGAGGCGATTCAGGCAAGAATGCAGGAGCTTGGTCAGGCACGGAGAGAGAAACAGCCATTGGAATATCCGAGCGCCGGCAGTACCTTCAAGCGGCCGGAGGGCTACTTCGCAGGTAAGCTCATCATGGAGGCCGGACTTGCCGGATATCGGGTGGGCGATGCGCAGGTGTCGGAGAAGCATTGCGGCTTTGTCATTAACCGCGGCGAGGCAACGGCGAAGGAAATCGATACCCTGATGCAGGACGTGATCCGTAAGGTGCAGGAGAAGGACGGTGTAACATTAGAGCCGGAGGTACGGCGAGTGGGCGAGTTTGTATAATGGAAGAAGAGGCCGAATTTGTGTGACGGAAGAAGAGGCCAAAGTGAGAAAGAGAATTCCATCGGGACAATCGTCGGGATGGTACAGGGAAAGTAAAGAACTAAGAGGAATAAGATGAGATTTGTAATCGTAACAGGAATGTCAGGAGCCGGGAAGAGCGTGGCGCTTCGGAATCTGGAGGATTTCGGATACTTCTGCGTGGACAATCTGCCGGTGCAGCTGATATCCAAATTCGCGGAAATTGCATACGATACCGATATGGAGGTCAATAATGTGGCCATCGGCGTGGATATCCGAAGCGGGGATGTCAGACAGATCGCTACCTGTCTGGAAGAATTGAAGACACAGGGTTATCCGTTTGAAATCTTGTTCTTAGATGCCAGCGATGAGGTAATCATTAAGCGGTATAAGGAATCCAGACGGGCACATCCGCTGGCGAGATTCGGACGCGTAGAAGCGGGCATTGCGGAGGAACGTAAGAATATCGCGTTCTTACGAGAGATGGCCAACTATATTATTGATACCAGCAACCTGCATACCAAGGAGCTGCGGGCAGAGATTGAGAAGATCTTTGTGAAAGGTCAGGAATATGACAGCTTCATTATTACAGTAATGTCCTTTGGTTTCAAATACGGAATCCCAATGGATGCGGATCTGGTCTTTGATGTACGGTTTCTTCCGAACCCTTTCTATATTCCGGATCTGAAGATGCTGACCGGTAAGGATAAGGCGGTACAGGACTTTGTGATGAATTCGGAGGAAGCAGGAGAATTCATGACGAAGGTGATTGATCTGTTCCAGTTCCTGATCCCGAATTATATGAAGGAAGGTAAGAATCAGTTAGTCATTGCCGTTGGTTGTACCGGCGGCAAGCATCGATCTATCACGCTGGCAGACCGGATCTACCGGGAGCTTTCCAATCTGGGGCATAACGTCCGGATCGAGCATCGGGATATCGGAAGAGAATAGAAGGGCAGGTATATATTATGTCATTTTCATCAGAGGTGAAGGACGAGTTATATGAGAGACTGCCGTCCTCCAGACATTGCCGGATCG
>CACZRT010000098.1 GCA_902783585.1 uncultured Lachnospiraceae bacterium
ATTGCTGGATGTAATCGATGTGATAAAAAAGCAAGTTGGTATTTGAATAAACACATATCCTGCCTTTTTAAGATGATCAATGTTTCAAAAAGCCCGAAAAACAAGATTTCTATTTGTTTTCGGGCTTTTTGGGATATTGTATACTGCTATTTACGCCCCTTTGATCTCGCGTTTTCATTCTCTTCCTGAAGCAGAATGCTTAGTGCCTCCAGCCGTTTGGCTGAGAGATTCTGGATGTCCTTATTTACCTTGTAATACTCCAACGGACGTTTTTCAGAGTTGTCCAAGAATTCACTTGGGGTCATGTTCATAGCTTCGGCCAGCATAAGGACGGCCGACAGGGAAGGCATCATGTTGTTATTTATGATCTGATTGATATACCCCTCTGAGAATCCGAGACTCCGGCTGAGGGAGCGCATATTCGAGCCTCGTTTTTCCATTAGATCGTTGATTCGTTCTTTGATTAGATCTTTTAATTCCTGTTCTGTCATGGGAACTCCTTTGCGTAATACTTATATTATCGAATAGTTGGTTACAAGAGTATTATAAGTGATATTTAGGCAAGAAGCGGGATTGCTACTATTAATGTTATGGACGGATATACATTGTGAGTATCTATTTTTAAAACCTTGTAAAATAGGTCCCAAATAGGTCATAAAAGAAACTTCCCCTTGTCTGATCAGGTATATTTTGATACAATGTCTATGGCGTAAGGTCACTACCGTCTTAGCTTATGCTTTATCTTCTGGTTCTTATATTGCTTAGATAAGTAATGGACAGGATCAGGAGATATTTTTAGATTGGACAGAGCTGGGGATGTGTTTCTATATAGTATGAGTGCTGTTGGTTATTGGTTATTGTTTTTTTCCAAGGAGGTTATTCTTAAGGTATGAGTGAGAATAGGAATTCGGGTTCTGTTACAGTTGCAGTTGCCGGGATCGGATATGTGGGGCTTTCTCTTGCGGTTCTTCTTGCCGGTCGTCATAAGGTCTATGCTGTGGATGTGCTTCCGGAGAAGATTGAGAAGTTAAAGGATCGGATCTCACCGATCAAGGATGATTATATTGAGCAGTATCTGCGGGATAAGGAATTAGATCTGATCCCGACCCTGTCTGCAGAGGAGGCGTATGCGCAGGCGGATTATGTGGTGATCGCTGCGCCGACGAATTATAATTCTGCGAAGAATTATTTTGATACGAAGGCAGTGGAGTCTGTGATCGAATTGGTACAGAGAGTGAATCCGGATGCGTATATGATCATTAAGAGTACGGTACCGGTTGGCTATACGGAGTCGGTCCGGAACCATTATCATTCGGATAAGATCCTGTTCAGCCCGGAGTTCCTGCGGGAATCGAAGGCGTTATATGATAATCTCTATCCCAGCAGGATCATTATGGGGTGTGATGCTTCTACGCGGGAGGCAGCGGAGCGCTTTGCTTATCTCCTGACGGAAGGGGCGCTTAAGGAGAATATCGATGTTCTCTATATGGGATATACGGAAGCGGAGGCTGTTAAGCTATTCGCTAATACCTATCTAGCGTTACGGGTATCTTATTTTAATGAACTGGATACGTATGCGGCGATGAAGGGTCTGGATACGGAAGCGATCATCCAGGGTGTATGTCTGGATCCAAGGATTGGCACTCATTATAATAATCCGTCCTTCGGATATGGAGGGTATTGTCTGCCGAAGGATACGAAGCAGCTGCTGGCTAATTATGCGGATGTTCCGGAGAACCTGATCGAAGCGATCGTAGATGCGAACCGCACCCGGAAGGATTTCATTGCGGATCAGGTGCTGCAGAAGGCGGGATATTATGATTATTATCATCGGGGGGATTATTCGGCGTCAGAGGAGCGTTCCTGTGTGATCGGTGTATATCGGCTGACGATGAAGACGAATTCGGATAATTTCCGCCAGTCTTCGATTCAGGGCGTGATGAAGCGGATCAAGGCGAAGGGGGCAGTGGTCGTGATCTATGAGCCGTCCCTGCAGGCGGATTCTACCTTCTTTGGCAGCCGGGTGATCGGAGACCTGGCCGTATTCAAGGAGATGTGTCAGGTGATCATCGCCAATCGCTATGATAAGGAATTGGAGGATGTGAAGGATAAGGTATATACAAGGGATATCTTCGGACGGGACTAACCGGTTGTTATTTTATGGGAATTCTGTTAGAATAGTATGACAAGATAAGATAGTAGGATAAGGAGGATCGATCTATGACGATTATCGTGACGGGAGGAGCCGGTTTTATCGGCTCGAATTTTATATTCCATATGTTGAAGGAGCATCCGGATTACCGGATCATATGTCTGGACAAGCTGACATATGCGGGGAATCTGTCTACCTTAGAGCCGGTGATGCAGAATCCGAATTTCCGGTTTGTGCGGGCGGATATCTGTGATCGGGAGGCGGTAGAGCAGCTGTTCGAGGAGGAGCACCCGGATATCGTGGTGAACTTCGCTGCGGAGAGCCATGTAGACCGGTCGATTGAGGATCCGGGAATCTTCCTGCAGACGAATATCATGGGAACGGCGGCCCTGATGGATGCCTGCCGGAAGTATGGAATCACCAGATATCATCAGGTGTCTACCGATGAGGTGTATGGAGATCTGCCGCTTGATCGTCCGGATCTGTTCTTTACAGAGGAGACGCCGATCCATACCAGCAGCCCTTACAGCAGTTCGAAGGCGGGAGCAGATCTTCTGGTCCTTGCTTATCACAGAACCTATGGACTTCCGGTGACGATTTCCAGATGCAGTAATAATTATGGACCATATCATTTCCCGGAGAAGCTGATCCCGTTGATGATCGCGAATGCTCTGAATGATAAGCCGCTTCCGGTATATGGGGAGGGCTTAAATGTGCGTGATTGGCTGTATGTAGAGGATCATTGCAAGGCGATTGACTTGATCATTCATAAGGGAAGAGTCGGAGAGGTCTATAATATCGGCGGTCATAATGAAATGAAGAATATTGATATTGTGAAGCTGATCTGTAAGGAGCTTGGCAAGCCGGAAAGCCTGATCACACATGTAACTGACCGGAAGGGGCATGATATGCGCTATGCGATCGATCCGACCAAGATTCATAATGAACTGGGTTGGCTTCCGGAGACGAAGTTTGCAGATGGTATTAAGAAGACGATTCAGTGGTATCTGGATAATCGGACCTGGTGGGAGACGATCATATCCGGCGAGTACCAGAATTATTATGAGAAGATGTATGGTAATCGATAGTTCATGGATCAGATCACGAGGCGGGACAGAAGAATTCGGTCATAGTATGGAATCGTGGTTGAATCGGATAATAAGAAGAATTTGATCATAGTTAGAATCAATAATGCAGAAATCGGGGATAGAATATGAAGGTATTAGTAACAGGTGTTGGCGGACAGCTTGGCCATGATGTGATGAATGAGCTTGCGCTTCGCGGACTGGATGGCGTAGGAAGTGATATTGCGCCGGAATATGCCGGAGTTCAGGACGGATCGGCGGTTGTCCGGATGCCTTATGTACAGATGGATATTACAGATCCGGCTGCAGTCCGGAAGGTGATGGAACAGGAACATCCGGATGCCGTGATCCATTGTGCGGCATGGACGGCAGTCGATGCGGCAGAGGAGGAAGAGAACCGGGATAAGGTGTTCCGGATCAATGCCGGCGGTACGGAGAATATTGCGAAGCTGTGTAAGGAACTTCAGGCGAAGCTGATGTATATCAGCACGGATTATGTGTTCAATGGACAGGGCGAGGAGCCCTGGACTCCGGACAGTAAGGATTATGCGCCGCTGAATGTCTACGGAAGCTCGAAGTTGGAGGGCGAGAAGGCGGTCACAGCGAACACGGAGAAGTATTATATTGTCCGGATTGCATGGGTGTTCGGACGGAATGGTAATAATTTCATTAAGACGATGGTGAAGCTTGGAAGAACGCATGATTCCCTGCGGGTGGTCTGTGACCAGATCGGAACGCCTACGTATACGTATGATCTGGCGAGATTATTGGTGGATATGATCCTTACGGAGAAGTATGGATATTATCATGCTACGAATGAGGGCGGATATATCTCATGGTATGATCTGGCCTGCGAGATATTCAGGGAATCCGGTCAGAATGTGAAGGTTGCTCCGGTCACGACGGAGGAATACGGGATCTCGAAGGCTAAGCGTCCGTATAACAGCCGGCTGGATAAGAGTAAGCTTAAAGAGAATGGATTTGAGCCGCTTCCGGACTGGAAGGATGCGCTGCGCAGATATATGAAGGAATTGGAGATTAACGAGTAGGAGTTGAACATATGGGTAAGATAACAGTAACAGATGATTGCAATGGGATACAGGGCCTGAAGGTCGTGGAGCCGACCGTATTCGGAGATGAACGGGGATATTTCGTGGAGACGTATAATTATAATGACTTTGCGGCAGCCGGAATTGATTGTACCTTCGTTCAGGATAATCAGTCGGCATCCAAGCGGGGCGTGCTCCGTGGTCTGCATTTTCAGATCAACTATCCGCAGGACAAGCTGGTTCGTGTGATTCGTGGAGAGGTCTATGATGTGGCAGTCGATCTGCGGGAAGGCTCAGAGACCTATGGCAAATGGTTCGGCGTGATCCTCTCAGAGACCAATAAGAAGCAGTTCTTCATTCCGAAGGGATTCGCACATGGATTTCTGGTACTAAGCGATTATGCGGAGTTCTGCTATAAGGTGACGGATTTCTATCATCCGAATGATGAGGGCGGTCTGCTGTGGAAGGATCCGGATATCGGAGTGGAATGGCCGATCCCGGAGGATCTGACCGAAGAGGATCTGATCTTGTCAGAGAAGGATAAGGTATGGAAGGGAATTAAGGCCTATACAGCAGCGAAGAATGATGCGGTGTAATATTGATTCACGTTGGAATGTAATGATATAGCAGTCTTGTCTGTGCAGCCTTGAATCATGACTGTGAAAGCATGAGACGAAACGCTGTATCAGCCGGAATGAGAAGGAAAGGAACAGGAGATATGAAGGGAATTGTATTAGCAGGAGGAAGTGGAACCAGGCTCTATCCACTGACAAAGGTAACGTCGAAGCAGCTGCTGCCGATCTATGATAAGCCGATGATCTATTATCCGTTATCGGTGCTGATGAATGCGGGGATAAGGGAGATTCTGATTATATCTACGCCGGAGGATACGCCGAGATTCCGGGAATTGTTCGGTGACGGACATCAGTTCGGATTAGAGCTTAGCTATGAGGTTCAGCCAAGCCCGGACGGACTTGC
>CACZRT010000099.1 GCA_902783585.1 uncultured Lachnospiraceae bacterium
CATTCCTTCAATGATCGATTTGGTCAGAGACAGTCCGATTCCCACACTGTTCGGGTTCACGGAATTATTCACACGATAGAAACGCTTGAAGATATTCGGCAGCTCTTCCTCCGCAATACCCGTTCCTTCATCCTTAATATAGATCCGCGTGTAGATATCGGTCTCCTCCAATTCCACCCGAATCTCCTTATGCATATCCGAATAATCCGAAGCATTCTTCAGCAGATTGATCACAGCCTCCACCAGCCAGTCTCCATCGCAGAATATGACAGAATCCTCCGGACATGTAAGCAGAATCGTCTGCTCCTTCTTCTCGGCAAGCAGCCGCACGCTTTCCACCGCTTCCATTAACAGCGCCCGTGTCCGGCACTCCTTCTTCTCAAATTGGATTGCCCCCGCTTCGATCCTCGCCAGCTTCAGCATCGACAAGACCATCCACTCCATGCGGTCCAACTGATTCTCCGCTTCATGCAGGATCTGTTTCCGTTTCTCCGGATCGGTCACCTTATCCTCCAGCAGCAGATCCATAAATACATTCAGGGAAGTCAGCGGTGTCTTCAATTGATGAGAAATATCCGATATGATATCCCTTAAGAATACCTTCTCATCCTTCTCCCGATTCCGGCTGTCCTGCAGCGCCCGTACTAATTTGTAATAGTTGCTGTACAGAATACCGACGGCGCCCTCCCGGTACACCTCCTCCGGAATCTGCTCTTCATTTGCGATCAGATCATTCATGGACTGCGACATCTCCTCCAGATCATGATATATGGAATTCATCTGATGATAGGAGACAAGAAACAGAACGATCAGTCCCACACACAGAATGCCCATAATAATATAATGCCGATAATCCAGCTCTCCCCATGCAAAGAGAAGAAAGCCGACCACAAGGAGCAGTACAGCTCCCGCGATCAGCCAGTAATTCCGTATGAATCTATGACGTTCATAATTGCTCTTCAAGATTCTGTTTCCTTTATATATTATTCCATCTCATAATTTACGAAACCGATATCCCACGCCCCGCACCGTCTCGATCCACTCCGAATCCTCCTTCAGCGCGTCCCGCAAACGCTTGATATATACCGACAGCGTATTATCATCCACAAAGCTCTCTCCCGTATCATAGAGCTGCTCCAACAGATGACTCCTGGTCAGCACCATTCCGTCGTGCAGCACCAGCTCCTTTAACAGCCGGAACTCTCCCGGCGTAATATCCACCATACATTCATGGTAATACAGGCGAAAATCAGCCACGTCCAATTCATGCCCCCCGAATGCGATTCGCGGCATCCGTTGCTGCTGCGGATATTGTGAGATATGTTGTGTATTCTGCTGCTTCTCCTGTGCCCCGCCATCATCACCGGATAACGCACGATTCCCGGATTGTTTCATGATATCGACTCTGCGCAGATTCGCCGCAATACGGGATAACAGCTCCTTCACGCGGTAAGGCTTCGCCACATAATCATCCGCGCCAAGCTCTAATCCCTGCACAATATTGACTTCCTCCGAAACAGCCGTTAGGAATATGATCGGCACCTGCGGATCATCACGCCGGATCTCCCTGCAATAATCATATCCATTTCCATCCGGAAGCATCACATCCAACAGGATAAGATCGATATTCTCTTCATCGGTATTCATCCGCCGTCTCGCCTCTGCCAGATCCGGAGCATGAAGAACCGTGTACCCCTCCGCTTCTAAGGCATACTGCGTACCCATCGCCAATGCATGATCATCTTCCACCAAAAGAATTGTTGCCATCTGATCTTCCTTATCTTAAATAGTTTTTGTCTTGAATAATTCTTATCTTGAGTAATTTTTATCTTGAATCATATTGTCTTGAATAATTTCTATATAATCTCCAGGAACATGTAACCCATGTCAGCTAGTCACATTATATCTGCATTTTATTGATTCTTCAACGGGTACTTTTCTCTATATCCTCTGCACCGCCTTGATCGGCTTTAATCCTGCTGCCCATCTGGCAGGAAAATAGCCCGCTATGACTCCCAGCAGAATTGCAAATCCGACAGCCGATACCGCCAGCCACCATGGAATCTCCGCAAGTCTTGTTCCCTCTGTCATTTTAAGCAGCTTCACGGCAAGGATATTCACGCCAACCTCCGTGATCAGATAAGAGACAGCAACGCCGATCACTCCGCCGACACCTCCTAAGATTCCGGATTCCATCAGGAACATGAATAACAGCTCCTCCGGGTCACAGCCAAGAACCTTGAGCACTCCGATATCATGCACCCGATCATAGACCGCCGTAGTCATAGTATTCCCGATTCCGATCACTGCGACGATCAACGCGATCGCACCGATCCCGCCAAGCAGGATCTGGATCATCTTCGTTGTTCTCTGAACCATGTCTACATATTCCTTGTTACTCTCCGCCTGAAAGCCCATATCCTGCAGCTTCTTGACCAGAGCATCCACATGCCCGATATCATCCGCAGTCACGATCGCATCCTCATAGATCCATTCGGAATACGGCTCCCCATTCATATCCAGAGGCTGTCCAAGCACCACGCCATTGTCCGAATACCGTTTTAAGAACTTCTTTAATGTATCAATATTGCAATAGATATGATACGACGCCGACTCCGACACCCCAACGATATTCAGTCTCTGCGTCACAGCGGAATCATCATATCCAAGCTGCATATCAATAGAATCACCGGAATAATCCGGAATCGTATCCTTCTCAAGTCCCTGACTCTCATTTCTGCTCTGATAGGTCTCCAGATAAGTCACGCCCGTACTTGGATTATAACAATAATCCATGGCATGACTGCCTACGACCAGCTCCGGCTTCCACATCGTTTCCTCCGGTATCTCCCCATATAACAAGGTCATTTGATCCAGATATTCCTGCGGAACGCCGGTAATCGGCATGAAACCCTCATACTTCCCATAGGTGTACCTTCCATTTAAGTTAAGCTCCGGATAGACCGCTTCCACAAACTCAAGCTTCGCAATATCCTGCAGCCGCCGATCCGTCAGCATCAGTTCCTTGCGCTTCCCCTCCGTCCCGTACACCATGATCTCCGTACTGCTGCCATAGCTCTCCGCTTCCGTGATCAGCATATCCTTCACACCCAGACCGATCGCAAGCAAAGACACAATGGAGATCACGCCGATCACAACACCCAGAACCGTAAGGATCGTCCGGATACCGCGCTTCCTCATATTCGTCATGCACATATGCCAGATCCAAGTCATATCTTTATCTCCTACAAATTATTCTTTATATACCAGATTTGCGTAAGATTGTTATATGGCTAGAGCAGACCCTTTGAGAACGCCGGTACTTAGACGCTGTTTTTTAGCGTCTTATGTACCGTTGCGTTCGAAACGGAGCGCAAGCGTGTCTGCGGTTAGTCATATACAATCTACGCAAATCGTAACATTAGATAGGAACCGGATCATATCTCCTCCAGCATCTTCCGCTTCCTTACCGCTCTCCTGCGAAGCAGCACGATCACGATTACCAGCACCGCCACGCCTGCCGCGATCCACGCGACCCTCTTCACGATCTCCGTCACATCCGGACTGTCCTTTACCTTCTCCAGATTCTCATAGATCGGCTTGGCAACCGTGACCACGAACTCCCATTCCTCCGTATTCGTATTGCCTGCCTTATCCTCATAAGTAACGATCAGCTTGTTCTTATCGCCCACATTATGCGATACCATATCTGCCTTGGTCAGGATATCCACCGTGCCGCTCTTGCCGGACGCGATATTGCCTACATAGCTGTCCTGCTCCATGACATTATCTCCCTCAACCTTGACCTTCACATTATACAGAGTACCGGCGCCCAGATTATTCACCATCGCGCTGATCTCCACCGTATCACCAAGCTGCAGATCGTAATCCGCCAGATAGACATCCGAGATCAGGATCCGCTGCGCAAGACGGATCGGCAGATAGATCGCATCCGTTACTTCATACGAATTACCGCTCGGATCCTCGTACTCCGTCTTAATCGACACCTTATAAGACTTCTCCTCCAACCCGTCAACTGCGATCATCGGAAATGCAAGCTCTGCCTCACTGCCAGCATCAATCTTATCAAGATAGGCAGTTCCCGCACCCTCGGCAGGAAGGAACTCCCCATTCTCCGTAATTACCGTTACCTTCAGATTCCGCACACTGGTCCGCACCGCTTTATTCCCAAGCATGATCTTCAGTGTAAATGGACTGCCGGCGGTCACACTGCCCTCCGCAACCGCATAATCCGTCAGCATCACTCGGGGCGTAGCGGCATAGACAGC
>CACZRT010000100.1 GCA_902783585.1 uncultured Lachnospiraceae bacterium
AAATATGAAATCTCCTCGGATGGACTTACGATCATGGTGGATGAGAAGCAGATCTCTGAAGCCAGACTGGTCTTAGGGCAGAATGGGATTACCGGAACAGAGAAAGAGGATTATTCCTCTGTATTTGACAGCAGCTTTACCACGACGGATTCGGAACGTAAGCTAAAGGCGAAGCTTGCCCTGCAGAATACACTGGCTATTGACATTCAATCCATCGATGGTGTGAAGGCGGCTTCTGTCCGAATCAATATTCCGGATTCCAGAAGCACATTGTTTGATGAGAAAAAGGATTCGTCTGCAAGTATTCTGCTTACTACTACGAAGGAAATTCCGGAGGAGCGGATTGAAGGAATTGCCAGCTATGTGGCAAATTCACTGGGAAATACCAATACAGACAACATTCGGATCGTGGATCAATCCGGTGCGCTGTTGTTTGAAGGCGGGGATTCCTCTGCGGGTAGCAGCGGAAGCGTATCCTCAAATCTGAAATTACAGAATGAAATCGTTAAGAGCATTGAATCTAATATTCGTTCGCTGGCAGTGTCCGGCATCTACGATGATGCAGAGGTCATGGCAAATCTGGATATTGATTTCGATGAAACCTTTATTGAAAAGACAGAATATGATACTTTCCAGGATGGTGCCAACGGTCCGAAGGAAACCTATTATCTGTATAATGCGGAGAATGTTGATGGTGTCGGCGGCGTGGTCGGAACAGATGCCAATGATGAGGATATCGCAAGCTACGATATTAATAACGGAACCTATGGCAATTCCAATATTCAGGTCATCCGGGAGGAATATGCCACAGACAAGACCGTTACCCAAACCAGAAAAGCAATCGGCGCTGTGAATCCAAGTAATTCTTCTGTATCGATCATTCTGACACAGTACAAGGAATATGATGAGGAATTAATGGATGAGCAGGGGCTACTTCAAGGAACTACCTTTGCGCAGTTCCAGGCAGAGAATAGTGATAAGGTTCCAATCGAGGTAGATGAGAATATGGTTAATATCATATCAAATGCTACCGGAATCCGTTCGAATAGTATCTCGATCATTGCTTATGAGGAACCGATTTTCTATCCAAAGGAAGGATCGTCTGTCAACGTATCGAATATTCTTCAATTGGTACTGGCGGTTCTGATCGTTGCCTTGCTGATCTTTGTCGTTGTCAAAGGTATGAAGCCTTCGGAGGTGACGGAATTGGAGCCGGAATTATCGGTAGAAGCCCTGCTTGCAACCACTAAGGAAAATCAGAGCTTAGAGGATATTGAATTTAATGAAAAGACGGCAACCCGTCAGAGAATAGAGAAGTTCGTAGAAGAGAATCCGGAAGCGGTTGCTTCGTTGTTACGTAATTGGTTAAGTGATGATGATTGGGGTTGATAGATATGGCAGCATCTAGTTCAGAAGGGCTGTCTGGTGTACAGAAAGCAGCAATCCTGCTGATTGCACTGGGACCGGAAATGTCCTCGAAAATATTTAAACATCTGAAGGATGAAGAGATTGAGCAACTGACGCTCGAGATTGCAAATACAAGAAGTGTGGCTCCTCAGGTAAAAAATGATATCTTAGATGAATTCTATGAGGTATGTCTTGCTCAGCAGTATATTGCAGAGGGTGGTATCGGTTATGCCAAGGATCTGTTGGATAAAGCGTTAGGTGAAGAACGGGCTCAGGAAGTAATTGGACGTCTAACGGCATCGCTGCAGGTTCGTCCGTTTGAATTCGTTCGGAAAGCGGATCCAAGCCAGTTACTGAACTTTATTCAGGATGAGCATCCGCAGACAGTGGCCTTAATCCTATCCTATCTTCCGGCTTCTCAATCTGCGGCTGTTATTGGTTCACTTCCGCCGGAGAAACAGGCGGATGTTGCGAAACGTATTGCCATGATGGACCGTACTTCGCCGGATGTCATTAAGGAAGTGGAGAATGTATTGGAGCGTAAGTTGTCATCCCTTGTGAATCAGGATTACACTATTGTTGGTGGTGTAGATTCTATTGTTAATATCCTGAATACAGTAGATCGTAGTACAGAAAAGCATATTATGGAGACCTTGGAGGTCGAGGAACCGGAGCTGGCAGACGAAATCCGGAGAAAGATGTTCGTATTCGAGGATATCCTTACATTGGACAACCGTGCGATTCAGACCGTGCTGCGTGACGTTGATAATAATGAGCTTGCGATTGCACTTAAGAATGCAAATGAGGAGGTTCAGAATGTGATCTTCAGCAACCTGTCCTCCCGTCTTGCTTCCATGATCAAGGAAGATATGGAATATATGGGTCCTGTTCGTTTGAAGGATGTAGAAGATGCACAGCAGAAGATTGTTAATATTATACGTAAGTTAGAGGATTCCGGAGAGATTGTTATTTCCCGTGGCGGAGGTGACGAGATCATTGTCTAATCTATATAAATCCGGATATATATCCTTTTCGGAACAGAATACTCTTGTGATCGATGCTAATAAGAATCATGTTCTTCAGCAGATTGAGGAAGAAAACAAAAAAAGATTGCACCATACTACGGTCGCGGATGATGAGGCAGAAGGATTATCCGGTGAGATGCCGGAGGGCTCGGAAGACGATTTTCAGGGATTTGAGATTGAAAATATTGACATGGCGGATGTCAGAGAACAGGCAAATGCCGTGTTTGAGGATGCACAGGCTGCTTCAGAACGGATCTTAGAGGAAGCCAGAGCCGAGGCGTTGATGCTGAAGGAAGAAGCTAAGCAGGCCGGACGTGAGGAAGGCTATCAGAAGGGATTAGAGGATGCCAAGGTACAGCTTGCGGCACAGGAGAGTGAGTTGCAGAATCGTTATGATCTGATTAGACAGCAGCTGGAAAACGATTATGAAAACCAGCTTCGGGAAGCAGAACCACGCATGGTGGATATTATCTGCGGACTGCTGCATAAGATATCGGGTGTCATGATCACGGAAGAACAGGGTGTTATGGTGCATATCATTCATAATGCTTTGATGGGCGTTGAGAATACGGAATCATTGTCCATTAAAGTGTCTGAGGATGATTATGCAGAGGTCTACAGTCGGTTTGACTGGCTGAAGCAGCAGATCAATTCGAATGTGACGGTTGAGCTTGTGTCGGATGTGAAATTATCAAAAAATGAATGTATGATCGAGACGGATAACGGGATCATCAACTGCAGCCTGAATGAGCAGCTGGATCATCTTGTGAAGTCGCTTCAATTATTGGCAGAGATATAGTGGATGCTTTATTTATAAGCATCCACTGTCCTTATCAGGTGTAAAGGAGCATATCAGAATGTTCGACTATTCAAAATATGAGAGTCTGATGAATGAGAATTTCACAACAGAGGTTGGAAAGGTTATGAAGGTAGTTGGACTTACCATTGAGTCCGCAGGACCTTCCGCCAAGTTGAACGATCTCTGCGTGATCACCTCGAAGGACGGAAGACAGAAAGTGAATGCGGAAGTGGTGGGCTTTCGGGATAACCGGATCCTGCTGATGCCGTTCGATGCGGTTGGCGGGATCGGTGTCGGGGCGACGGTAGAGAACACCGGAAAACCATTCCAGGTATATGTGGGACCGGAGCTGTTAGGCAAGGTATTGGACGGCATAGGTCAGCCTATGGACGGAACGAAGCTGGTGCTGGCGGATACCTATCCCGTTGAATGTGAACCGCCGGATCCGATGAAGCGTAAGATCATATCGGAGGTGCTTCCGCTTGGCGTGAAAGCGGTTGACGGATTACTGACTATAGGTAAAGGGCAGAGAATCGGAATATTTGCCGGAAGCGGTGTTGGTAAGAGTACACTGCTTGGTATGTTTGCCCGTAATACCAAAGCAGATATCAATGTGATCGCCCTGATCGGAGAGCGTGGCAGGGAGGTCGGAGAGTTTATTGAGCGTGACCTTGGACCGGAAGGTATGCAGCGTTCGGTATTGGTAGTCGCGACCTCGGATAAGCCGGCATTGATCCGGAATAAGGCGGCGAAGACGGCGACAGCAATCGCGGAGTATTTCCGGGATCAGGGCCGGGATGTATTGTTAATGATGGATTCTCTGACACGTTTTTCTATGGCACAGAGAGAGATCGGGCTTGCCTCCGGGGAACCGCCGATCACAAGAGGATACCCGCCAAGTGTCTATTCCGAGATGCCGAAGCTCCTGGAACGTGCCGGGAATACGGAATCCGGCTCCATTACAGGCTTATATACGGTCCTGGTAGATGGTGATGATTTTAACGAACCGATCACGGATACCGCACGTGGTATTCTGGATGGACATATTATGTTGTCACGTAAGCTGGGACATAAGAATCATTATCCTGCCATTGATGTGCTGCAGAGCATTTCCAGATGTATGAGTCAGATCGCGACCAAGGAGCATAAGCAGGTTGCCAGCAGATTGAAGACAGTGCTGGCTACCTATAATGAGGCGGAGGATCTGATCAATATCGGCGCATACAAATCAGGCTCCAATCCGGAAATTGATTATGCGATCCGGAAGATCAAGGATGTGAATGAATTTCTGTGTCAGGATGTGGACAGCAAGTATTTGTTTGATGATGAGATCGAGCAGCTGGAGTCCATTTTTACGGATTAGACCATATATAGGATATGTAGGGTGATGGCATGGCGAAGTTCTTTTATCGAATGCAGAATATATTGGATATCAAGCTGAAGCTGGAGGAGCAGGCGAAGCAGGAATATGCGGATGCCCAGTACCGGTATCAGCAGGAGGTTGACAAGCTGGAGGGACTGAAAAAGCGGAGACTTGACTATCTCGAGGAGATGCGTGGGGCAGCCAGCGACAGCCTGAATGTTCTGGAACTTGACCGATTGAATGATGCGATCTTCGTCATGGACGACCGGATCCGCATACAGAAGGATCAGGTGTTCCATGCGCTTGCGGAGGTAGAGCGCGCGCGGGAGAAGCTGAATGAATCCATGCAGGAGCGTAAGACATATGAGAAATTAAAGGAGCATCAATTCGAGAATTTCCTGCAGGAGCTGAATGCAGAGGAAATGAAGGAGATCGATCAGCTCGTCAGCTATAAATACAATTCGAACGAGGAAGGTGAGTAACGGTGGCGAAAAAGGACAAGGAAGAAAAAGAGGGCGGTAAGTTTTTGTCCGTTGTTATATTATTTTTGATCATAGTGGTATGGCTTGCCGCAATGGTCGTGCTGATCAAGCTGGATGTGGGGAATTTCGGAAGTCAGGTGCTGCGTCCGGTATTAAAGGATGTGCCTGTGATCAATCTGATCTTGCCGCCGGCCAGTGATGATGAGGCACTTGCAGAGTCGGACTATCCGTATCGGACGCTGGCAGAGGCGCTTGCCCGCATTGAGGAATTGGAGAATATCAATGCTGCCAATGATGCCCTGATCAAGGAACAGACGGAGGCGATCACAGAGAAAGATAATGAAATTGCCAGATTACGTGTGTTTGAAGAGGATCAGGAGGCATTCCAAAAATTAAAAAATGATTTTTATGATGAAGTGGTCTATGGAAATTCCGCTCCGGATGCCGATACATATACTAAGTGGTATGAAGCGTTAGATCCACAGGCGGCAGAGGAGATCTACCGTCAGGTGATCGCAAGTAATGAGGCGGATAAGGAATTAAAGAGTCTGGCCACGGCATATGCCGATATGGATGCCAAGGATGCTGCCGATATCATGCAGACGAGCGGTGATCTGGATATGGTCGTGAAGATCATGGACAATATGTCGCCGACGGATCAGGGAGAGATCTTAGCTGCGATGGAGCCGGCGTATGCGGCAAATGTCACGAAGAAGCTCATGCCTCAGCGATGATATAAGATAGTATGAAGACAGTTGGAAGACAGATAGAAGATAGATTAAAGACAGATAGAAGATAGATCGAAGAATGATTGAAGACGGAAAGGTCTATGTTGAACCGATACTGATATGCAGATGCATATTTGTATAGAATCTTAAGAAGGAAGGAGGCAAACTATGGTAACACAAAGAGCAGATCTGGCTGGCCGTGTATCTATGATTCCCGGTGCAGAAGGGGCCGCAAAGGAGAAGGGTTCTTTGACGGATTCTTTTCAATCATTTTTTACAAGTGGCAATCAGGTATCGAATGCCGGTAACAAGACATCGGATACTGTGACAAATCTGAAGTCCGGATATGATCAGAAGGGAGAATATGATAAGATCAATTCCTCCTATTCCAAGCAGGCAGATCGTGTGAATCAGTCCAGAACTGAGCGGAATGCAAAGGTATCAGACAAAGGTAAGGATGTTTCTAAGGAGTATTCCAAGAAGGATGTCGATTCCATGAAGGAAGAGATCTATTCCGTTGTCGAAGAGGCTACCGGCCTGACAGAGGAAGAGATCGATGCAGTTCTTGAAGCTATGGATATTACGGTATTTCAGCTGCTTCAGCCGGAGGTTTTGCAGGAATTTCTGATGACGCAGACCGGAACGGAGCCGATCGATATGCTGACCAATAATGAGTTGATCATGACCTTGCAGGATCTAAATCAGGGCATGCAGGAGATTCTGAATTCTCGGGAATTGGAAGTGTCGGATGAAGAACTTGGAGCACTGATCAAGGATCTTGAGAATGCAGATCTTATGGATTACAGTCTTGCAGATGCACAGATTGACGCAGAAGGCAGCATGAAAGAATCCGTGTTTGATTCTTTGGATGAGAATAAGGCTGCGAATGAGATTCAGAAAGAACAGGGAATGACAGCGGCGGATGCTTTGGATTCAGAGCGAACAGCTTTGGAAGAGCCTGTGATTCAGGATACGGTATCTTCTGTATCTGAGCAGGCAGAGACTGTGTCACGCAGACATTTCAGTGATGAATCCGATAAGAATGCCAATGTAACATCAGAAGATCAGATGATCACGGATACCGATCAGGAAAGCGGTATTCAGGTTTCCGTGAGAAATGCCGATACTAAAAAAGAACAGAATTCTTCTGATATGATGCAGCAGAATCCGAACTTTGCAGGTGATATCGTGAATCAGCTGTCACAGGCTGTCAGTGAGACGGAATCGGTGACGACGTCGTATACTTCCGCATTGGAACGGCAGGATATTGTCAGACAGGTTGTGGAGCAGATCCGTGTATGGAATTCCGGCGAGAACAGTCGTATGCAGGTGCAGTTATATCCGGAGCATCTCGGAAGAATTGAGATTCAGGTAATGCTGCGTAATGGTACTATGACAGCCCAGATTACAGCGGAGACAGAGCTTGCGAAGGCAGCGATCGAGAGTCAGCTTCAGGCACTGAAGGAGTCTTTTGAACAGAAGAATATGCAGGTGAATGCCATCGAGGTTAATGTTGGTACACCGGATTTTCATGATAATGAAGACCGGCAGGATTCTATGAATCAGGATTCCAGAACCGGTTCCGGAAGAAGACATGGCGGTATTACAGGCGGTTTTGGAACGGATGACGATGAGCAGACAGAAGAAGCAGATCCACGGTTAGAAGCCCAGGGCGCAAGCGTAGAATTCAAAGCATAAGATTCTTAAGAAAGGAGATATTATATGGCAGTAAATGGAATTGATACGTCGGCTGCTGCGGCAGCGGCATCGAAGGCAAAGAATGATAAGACGACATCAGCCAATTCCAGTCTTGATAAGGACGCATTTTTACAGCTTCTGGTAACTCAGATGCAGTATCAAGACCCGTTAGAGCCTACGGACAATACAGAGTATATGTCCCAGTTGGCGCAGTTCTCGGAATTGGAATCCATGAATAACTTATCATCATCATTTTCTAAGTCACAGGCACTTGGATTGGTTGGTCAGTACGTGATATTGAATACCACGAATGCAGCAGGTGCACAGACACAGGTAGCAGGACTGGTACAATATGTAACGGTTAAGGATAATCAGGCTCTTCTTTGTGTAGATGATAAGTATTACACAATGGATGAATTTGATTCGGTTGTAGACTATGATTATGTGGAGTATATGCAGAGCAAGGAAGCTGAAAAGAATACGGAAGAAGCTGCATCAACCACAAAGGATACGACAGAAACCGTGAATACCGATAATTAAGTCAGGGGTGAAGCTGCATGAATCAATTTGGAACGACAGGCTTATCCATTGATCGAATTGCAGGCGAGTACCTAAAGAAGACACCATCAGCCAATCATACAGTATCCGGAACGGTATCATTTGAACAGATCTTACAGGATACGAAGTTGCAGGAGACAGGTGGTCAGGCATCAGGAGTTACATTTTCCAAGCATGCGAATGATCGAATGGATCAGAGACATATCGCACTGAATGAAGCTCAGATGAAACGCCTGAATGAAGGAGTGGAACAGGCCAGAAGTAAGAATATCAACGAATCTCTGGTAATGCTGGATGATCTTGCATTTATCGTGAATGTAAAGAACAACACGGTAGTGACAGCATTGGAACAGGATAGTGATGATGGTCATGTATTTACGAATATTGACGGAGCGGTTATCATATAAGCTGGACCGATAAGGAAGCATGATGTTCCGGAATGGCAGAAGGAACAAGATATAGATAGCCGATCGTAATGACGATGATGTATACGGAAATGGTATACCAGAGTGAAGGAGGTCATGAATTATGATGCGATCTTTGTATTCTGGCGTGGCAGGACTGAAGGTTCACCAGACCAGAATGGATGTAATTGGTAACAATATTGCAAATGTGAATACAGTTGGTTTTAAATCCAGCAATGTTATGTTTCAGGATGTTCTGTATCAGACATCTCAGCATGCTACCGGTTCAAACGCAAATAATGGCGTCGGTGGTACAAATGCAAAGCAGATAGGTCTTGGAACGACAACCGCAACAATCACCAAGCAGCTTGATGGAACCGGATCCGCAGAGACAACAAATAACCCATATGATGTTATGTTGAACAGTGATTCGTTCTTCATTGTCAGCCGTGGTGGAATGAATTATTTTACGAAGGTTGGTTCCTTCCAGACAGATGGTGCCGGATATCTGGTAACCGGTACCGGTGAGATGGTAATGGGCTGGCAGGTGGATCCGGATGATCCGAGCCGTGTTCGTAAGGATACGGTATCTGCACTTCAGGTAGAGGCACCGGAGAATAAGTATTCGGAACCGGAGGCTACACAGGCAGCCTATGTATCCGGTAATATTGATAAGACGGATCCGGTATTTGAAGATGGCGGCGCTAAGATCATGAATGTTACCATATATGATGAGAAGGGTTACAGCTACAATGTGAAACTGAACTTGACCCAGAATAATACAGCAGACAAGAATACATATACGGTAAGCGTTGCAAGTATTACAGACAGTAATAATCAGGCTATTACTGCAAGCTATACCTTAAGTGGTAATCAGCTGGTATTTGATAAGGATACCGGTGCATTCCAGAGTGTAGGCGGAGGTGATGCGATCACTTTGGCGATCGGGGATGACGCATTCCGGGATATCAGTATTGATTTTAGTTCTTCTACCATGTATGCGACTAGCGCAACCTCTACGATTAAGATCAATCGTGGTGATCTGCAGGGACAGAATGGCGGACGTAAGATGGGTACCCTGGAAGAGGTCAGCATTAATACAGACGGTAGGATCTATGGTGTCTATGACAATGGTGAGCAGAAGCTGATGGGGCAGATCGCCGTTGCGAAGTTTGCAAACCCGGCCGGCTTGGAAGCAATCGGTAACAGCTTATATCGTACCACACAGAACTCCGGTGAATTCGATGGTATCGGTCAGGAGGTTACGGAAGGTGGCGGTACGATGTCACAGGGTGTCTTGGAAATGTCTGACGTTGACCTGTCTTCGGAGTTTACGGATATGATCGTAACCCAGAGAGGTTTCCAGGCTAATTCCCGTATCATTACGGTATCCGATACGATGATCGAAGAATTGATCAACTTGAAGCGTTAATACAGTTCTTGATGTAAATTGTGTATAAAATAATGGCAATCTATGGACTGGAAGTAATTTCCGCCATAGATTGCTTATTTTTTATGGGAATAAAGTTGAAAAATACAAGATATTGTAGTAAAATATCCTTAATTGTGTACATCTTGAACTTTACTTTAAAGAGAATCGCTGAAATCAGAGGCTGGGCGACAGTTTGTATAAAGAAATACAAGGGTTTATCAAAGGGATGACGATTGCGTGTG
>CACZRT010000101.1 GCA_902783585.1 uncultured Lachnospiraceae bacterium
ATTCCCAGGATCAACGGCTTAATCCCGTATGGATCACGGATTCCGACTAATTTACGGGGACTCATGACAACCACGGCATATCCGCCTCGCAGCTTGGCAGCAGACTTCTTGATCGCCTCTTCGATCGAACCGGTCTTCACGCGTTCTCCGATGATCTCATAAGCAAGCACCTCTGTATCCGAGGTTGTATAATGCGCCAATCCCCGATACATCTGCTCCTTCTTAAGTTCCCTGGAATTCACAATGTTGCCGTTATGTACGAGTGCCAGGCTTCCTTTGATATAATTCATAGCGATCGGCTGGGCATTTTCCACAACACTTCCACCCGTCGTCGAATACCGCACATGTCCCACTCCGATATTACCGGAAAGCTTCGCAAGCTCCTCCCTGTGAAAGACCTCACTGACGAGTCCCATATCCTTCTTAAGAAGTAGATTCCCCATAGGTCCGGAGGTATTAGAGAGCGCCATTCCGGCAGATTCCTGCCCCCGATGCTGCAGGGCAAGCAGCCCATAATAGATATCCTTCGATACATCCTCCCCGCTTGGTGAATAGATTCCGAATACTCCACATTCCTCGTGTATCTTATCATCCTCTAACCATACATTCTCCATAATATGTTCCTTTCATTCTCCCTGTCATTACTTTCTGTTATTTCTTTTCTTCTTCTGACTGATTTTATTTTCTATGATTTGATTCTTTATCTTTCTGTTTACTTTTTGGATCTGGCACCTCTTATTCCATATAATCCTGTGATCTATGATTCATACGCAATTCTGACCTGCTACTTATTCTTTATCTCAATGCGATCGAGGATTCCCTGAACTCCCACATTCTGATGTGTCAGATACATACGCGCCACATCCTCTACAAAGGCGCGGTCAGCCCCGGTCTTCTTGCTAATCTTATCCAAAGACTGATTCTTATCAATATAGGACATGATCCGCTTTACCAGCAGATAAAGATCATGATCATCCAACTTGACCGCATCCGTTTTCGTACTTCCCTGTCCGGAATCCCTGTCCTGCTCCGGATTCTTTCTCCATGTCTTCGCATGACCATAATATATTACCTTCGGATCACGGCTAAGCAGCTTCCGCCAGCTGTCTTCGATCACGGTTCCTCTATGCATATCAAGCTCATACAGCGGATTCAGATCGCCGACCAACAGGCTTCCGTCATCCAGCCATAGGGATATACTGTCATCACTGTGTCCCGGTGTATAGATCATCTCGCCATCGATACCAAGCTCCTGCAAGAAGGAACGGCTTTCCTCTATCGCAACAATCCGCAGACCTTCCTCCCTGATGGGAAGAAAGCCTGCGTGCTTATCTTTTATTAAAATGTGATCGGAGCTGTGAATATAGTTTCTCTGCACATCTGCTATGACAATCGTTACCCCCTGCCTTGCGATCTCCTCAGCGATTCCCATATGATCCGGGTGAAAATGGGATATCATAAGATAATCAATCTCCTGCACCGGTATCTTCCTCTCACCGAGTGCCCTGCAAAAATCAGGAAAGGTTCCTGCCCAGCCGGTATCAAATAAGAGTCTGCCCTTCGTCCCCTCGATCAGATAGGTGTTGGTATTGGTATATTTTAATTCTATGATCATATGAAATGAATCCTTTCCGATAATAGATATTAAGTGTTCATAGTATACCATATCCACTAAATTCATGCTTCGTTTCACTCGCATTCATTAAGTGGCTAGGTATGCATTCTCACTAAGCTCATTCTTCACTTCGTTTGAATTCGCTAAGTGATAATAGTATACCACAATCCAACACCTTCTGATACGGGAACATCCTGCGCTCTATTCTACATCCTGCAAAGCGGCGTAATTCTCTTCTCCTGTACGGATCTTCACAACCTTACTTACCGGATAGACGAAGATCTTACCATCACCGATCTTACCGGTATACAAGGTTCTCTTGGCAGTCTCGATAACACTCTCTACCGGAATCTTGCTGACGACAACCTCTAACTTGATCTTCGGCAGCAATGTCATATCCATCTCAACTCCACGGTACATCTCGCCGGCACCCTTCTGAATACCGCAGCCGCTGACCTGTGTGACGGTAATACCGGTTACACCCAGCTCATTCAACGCTTTCTTGATCTTGTCATACCGTGACAGCTTGGTAATAATTACGATCTTATGAATACCGGTATCCAGACTGGTTCCTTCCACAGAAGCGGACATATTCTCCACCGGAACACTGGCATTTCTCTTAGCCTCACTAGCCTCCTCATATTCAGATACACCAAGACTGGTATTCTCATTCGTAGCCATTACTGCACTTGACATATCCATAATGCTGAAGCCGGAATAAGCAGATGCGAGACCATGCTCGGTTGAATCCAGACCTTCTAATTCCTCTTCCTCGGATACGCGAAGTCCGAAGATTGCCTTAATAATTGAGAATACGATGATCATCATAATAACTGCCCATGCTGCAACCGATGCGAATCCAAGCAGCTGTAAACCTAACTGATGGAAACCGCCGCCATAGAACAGACCGACAACATCCTCATTGCCCGGTGCAGAAGTGGTAGCAAACAAACCAGTTGCAATTGTTCCCCAAATACCATTCATCATATGAACCGCTACCGCACCAACCGGATCATCAATGTGAAGCTTGTAATCCAACAACCATACACCAAATACAACCAGAAGTCCTGCAACCGCACCAATGATGATCGCGCCAAAGGCATCTGTTACATCACAAGGTGCTGTAATTGCCACCAGACCTGCAAGTGAAGCATTCAGACACATGGACACATCCGGCTTGCCGTATTTGATCCAGGTAAAGATCATACATACAACGGTTGCGATAGAAGGTGCGATCGTGGTTGTCACAAATACAGATGCAAGCTGATCGACAGAAGTACAAGCTGCACCGTTAAATCCATACCAGCCAAGCCACAGGATAAATACACCAAGTGCACCAACTACGATATTATGTCCCGGAAAAGCATTGACCTTCACGACCTTGCCATTCTCATCCCGTTCAAACTTACCGATTCGTGGTCCTACCATCTTCGCACCTACAATGGCTGCAATACCACCAACCATGTGGATCGCACAGGAACCTGCAAAGTCATGGAAGCCTAACTGTGACAACCATCCGCCGCCCCAGATCCAGTGAGCCTCCACCGGATATACCAGTGCGGATATAACCGCTGAATAGACACAGTAGCTTAAGAACTTGGTCCGCTCTGCCATTGCTCCGGACACGATGGTCGCGGTGGTAGCACAGAACACTAAGTTAAATACGAAATTAGACCAATCAAAGTTCTCATACGCGGTGAAGATGTCAAAGCCCGGCTTACCGATCAAGCCAACCATATCTTCACCTAACAATAATCCAAACCCGATCAGGATAAATACCACGCAGCCGATACAGAAATCCATCAGATTCTTCATCAGAATATTACCGGCATTCTTCGCTCTGGCAAAGCCCGCTTCCACCATCGCAAAACCGGCCTGCATCCAGAATACAAGGGCTGCACCGATCAAAAACCATACTGCAAAAAGTTCACCATCTAACGCATTCATAATCTCTTCTGTCATACGAACTCCTCCTTTTAAGCAGCACTTGCTCATATAAGCCATATATGATCTGGGTTCTGCTCATATCATTAAAATAAGGCACTTCCGGTCATGTTCACCATAACCAGAAGCGCCTTTGCTTCTTAAACCATCTTATATATATCTTTCTAACAGTGCTCACTGATCCACATCAGTTAAGTATCAGCTTTCATTGTTAGAGTTCTTTATTTCACAGAGAACAGCAGCTGTCCATAGCTTGGGAATGGCCAATCCTTCTGGGAGGTCAGCATCTCTGCCTCATCCACATAGGACCGTAACACATCCATCTTCGGAAGCATCTCATCTCTGACAAATGCAGAAGACTTGAAGATATCCTCTAATCCCTTAAAGGTACTTAATGCATCCTCGAGATCCTTTACCGCATCCAGAATGTGATCGGTAAGCTCTGACAAGCGCTCCATCGTTGATACCTCATAATTGCACTTGACATTCTCACTTACCTGACGCATTAAGGATGTCGTCTGCGCCAGCCGGAACAGATACCGCTCGATCGCCGGCAGATAATTCTTCCGAACCATATCCACCATGGTCAGGCCTTCGATATTCACGGTCTTCACATAATTCTCCAACATGATCTCACATCTTGAATGCAGCTCGGTCTCTGTAAATACCTTGTGTGCGATCAGCATATCCATATTCTTCTGATCCAGGAGATGCGGCATCGCATCTGCTGTCGTCTTCAGATTAGACAGGCCTCGTACCTCTGTTGCTTCCTTGATCCATTCCTCGCCATAGCCATTGCCGTCAAAGAGAATTCTCTCATGCTCCTTAATGGTTCTCTTGATCAGCTCGTGCATAGCTGTTTCAAAGTCCTCTGCCTGCTCTAACTCATCCGCATATTGCCGTAAGCTCTCTGCTACTGCCGCATTCAACATGATATTGCAGCAGGCGATGCTATTAGAAGAACCCAGTGACCGGAACTCGAACTTGTTGCCGGTAAATGCAAATGGTGAAGTCCGGTTACGATCCGTCGTATCTCTTGAGAACCTCGGAAGTGAATGCACTCCCAATTTCATGATGACATCCTCGGTACCCTCATACGGCTTATCATTCTTGATCGCATCGAGGATCGCGGATAACTCATCGCCAAGGAATACGGATATGATTGCCGGCGGAGCCTCATTTGCTCCCAATCTATGATCATTTCCGGCTGTAGCCACAGACAACCGTAACAGATCCTGATAATCATCGACCGCCTGAATAACTGCACATAAGAACAACAGGAATTGTGCATTTTCATACGGCGTCTTACCCGGTGATAAGAGGTTGACACCCGTATCGGTTGCAATCGACCAGTTATTATGCTTACCGGAACCATTCACACCGGCAAACGGCTTCTCATGTAAGAGACATACCATGCCATGCCGGCTTGCCACCTTCTTCATGATCTCCATCATCAGCTGATTCGAATCCGTTGCCACATTCGTGGTAGAATAGATCGGTGCCAGCTCGTGCTGTGCCGGAGCCACCTCGTTATGCTCTGTCTTGGCTAAGATTCCAAGCTTCCACAGCTCATTATTCAGATCCTCCATAAACTCGGAAACCCTTGGCTTGATCACTCCGAAATAATGATCGTCCATCTCCTGCCCCTTCGGCGGCATAGCACCGAACAAGGTTCTGCCTGTATAGATCAGATCCGGACGCTTGTTAAATACCTCTTGATCGATCAGGAAATATTCCTGCTCCGGACCTACACTGGTTCTGACATATTTCACATCATCATTACCGAAGAGCTTCAAGATCCGCTTTGCCTGACGGTTGATCGCCTGCATGGAACGAAGCAGCGGTGTCTTCTTATCCAGCGCCTCTCCGGAATAGGAGCAGAACGCGGTCGGAATACATAAGGTATGATCCTTGATAAATGCATAGGAGGTTGGATCCCATGCTGTATAGCCTCTGGCCTCAAAGGTAGCTCTAAGACCACCCGACGGGAAGGAAGATGCATCCGGTTCACCCTTAATGAGTTCCTTCCCCGAGAACTCCATCAGCACTCCTCCATCCGGTGAAGGAGAGATAAAGCTGTCATGCTTCTCAGCTGTTACTCCGGTCAGTGGCTGGAACCAATGGGTAAAATGCGTTGCTCCATGCTCAATCGCCCAATTCTTCATTTCCTCTGCCACCGCATCCGCAACCGTCTCATCCAGTCGTACATTCTCGTCGATCGTCTTCTTCAAAGACGCATATACATCATCTGATAATCTGGCTCTCATCACTCTGTCATCAAAGACCAGAGATCCGAATAATTCAGGTATGTTTTGTTTTTCCATAGCTGACCTCTCCTTTTTATTTTCTTATTATTCCTATCATTCCTTACTGATCGCGCGCATGTATCGGCAGACTCTTCTGTTTTATGCTAAGACCTTTTCTCATCCTCACGTCCCATAAGAACAGAAAAAGCGCCTTAGATCCATAATCTAAGACGCCATTGCCTTTACAGTTGATGATTCTACACCCATAATTATCAGTTGTCAAGCACTAATTTTAAAAAATAAATCATCAAACTATCTAAGGAATCATTATTCATTTTATTCCAATCATTTGATTTATTCAAATTCCATGAAGTATAGCATTAACTTATTACACTAAGCAATTCTACCGCCTGCTTTTGCACTGCCATTGTTCCGGCCTGCTCCTTTACCTGCCGTAGATTCCACTCAGCCTGTTCCTTATCTCCAAGTGCAAGCTGAACCTGCCCCATATAGTAAAGTAATTCCATTCGACCGAGCTTATCCTTCATTTTCTCCATACGCATTTTCAGTATTGGCAAAGTCTCATCGTACTTTCCCTTACGGAGTTTCTCTATCATATCCAGATGGGCACGGATATCATAGGCATAGTCCTGATCCGGCTGTTTCAAACGGTCAGACATCTCCATCTCCCGTATCTCATCGAGAACCTCCCGGTATTTTTCCTCGTTATTTGCTGTCAGATAAGATAATGCCAGATAGAACATGACACACAGACGATCATTATCCGTCTTATTCAGATCTTTCATCTTACGGTACAGAAGCTCCACCGTATCCCATTCCTGCAAATAATTTGCAGAAATCATCTGCAGCTGGTATTGACCTTTCATCGTCTCCGGATCTGTTACAAGCTGACGTCTCAATTCCAGAATATCAAAAGCAGTTCTCGGGTCACATTCTTTCAACAGGATATCATCCAGATACCTGCCTGACCTACTTGTTACCCATTTCCATAGCGGAATCGACAAGATGGATAATAGAACAAATATAATCAAATAATCTGTGAGAGGGCTTCTGCCGCCCAATAAGTTGGCAATCACTACACTAATAGCTGCAAATACAGAAGACACAATACTTTTCAACAATGTGTATCTTTTGAAATACTTTTTATATTCTTCATATCGGCTAACAGCCAGCGAATTATCCAATGCAGACTTACGGATTGCTACCATCTCTTCATTTGCTTTCAGGTACCAGATATACATCTTAACCTTTAATTCTACCTCAGAGAATAAAAAAGAGAGTCCAAATACCAATCCAAACATGATAACACTATAGCGGTAAGTTGTTCGCGGACTCCCAATATGTAATGCTTGTATGATAGCATACGCTTTGGCATATCTTCCGATCAGCCACAATAGGCCAATTACTAATCCTGCCTCTACAATCGTCAGCCAAATCTCCGGTTTTTCTTTTTTAACAGTGATATAATCATTCATCCCAATTATGATATACTGCTTGTACGTCGTCGTCTTCGTCCAGCAGGTCTAAGATCCGGTTCATCTTCTTGATGTCTTCTTCGCTGGTAAGCTCGACATAGTTCTGCGGAATCATGGTGACTTCTGCGGACGCCATTGGAATCTTGGCATTCTCTAATGCTTCCCGGACCGCACTGAAATCGTCCGGTGCGGTAATGATCTCGAAGCTGTCCTCTTCCTCGGCAAAGTCTTCGGCTCCGGCATCTAAGGCTGTCATCATGAGATCATCAGCTTCCATCTCGCATTCTTCCTTAGAGATAATGATCTGTCCCTTCTTATCAAACATGAAGGATACGCAGCCGGTGGTTCCTACATTACCGCCGCCTTTGGTAAATGCATTCCGTACATTTGAAGCGGTACGGTTCTTATTATCTGTTAAGGTATCCACAATGATCGCTGTTCCATTTGGTCCATAGCCTTCATATGTAAGTGCAACATAATTCACAGCATCCGTTGCGCCTGCTGCCTTCTTAATTCCACGCTCGATCGTATCATTCGGCACATTATTTGCCTTGGCCTTGGCGATTACATCACGGAGCTTGCTGTTATTATCTGGATTCGGTCCGCCTTCCTTGACGGCTACCGCAATTTCCTTACCGATAATCGTAAAGATCTTGCCCTTGGCGGCGTCGTTCTTCTCTTTCTTATGCTTGATATTAGCGAATTTTGAATGTCCTGACATCTTATTTCTCCTTATCTCTCTTCCTTTTCATGTATACGCGTTCACTAAATAGAATATTGATTCCATTTAGAAATGAATGTACACTTACAAAACGAATATAGTTTAGCACGATTTTTCGCGACTGTAAAGCTCCGATGCGCTTCTACCCTTCCTTCTGCTCTTCAGATTCCACCTGTCTGCTTACCTTTACCTGCGCGATCATCTTATCATGGATATCCACCGGATGGAACAAATACCCCTGATATATGACGTTGATTTCTTCGCCCTCCATCGGCAGACGTCCCAGTTCGTACAGGATAAACCCATTCAGGGTATCGATATCCTCATCCGGAAATTCGATGGATAGAAGCTCGGCAATCTCATCAAGCCTTGCCATTCCCCGCATCAGATAGCTGTCCTGTTGACCAAGACGGATAATATCATGCTCTTCTTCATCATACTCGTCTAAGATATTACCAACAATCTCCTCTAAGATATCCTCCATTGCAACGATACCCTCGGTCTGTCCGTATTCATCAACCACGACTGCCATATGTACCTTCTTAACCTGCATATCTTTAAGGAGCTTTCGGATATTCTGGGTCGGATGTACGAAGAACGCCTCCCGTCCGATCTCCTTAAGCGGAACCTCTTTATCCCGGATATAATATTTCATGGCATCCTTCAAATGGAGCACTCCAATGATCGTATCCAGATCATCCTGATACAAGGGATATCTGGAAAACCCATTTTCCAGCATGATCCCCATCGCCTCCTCAAGGCTTAAGGACAGATCCATTCCGACGATCTTCTGTCTCGGCGTCATAACATCTCTTGCTTCCTTATCGCCGAACTCAAAGATGTTATTGATCATTTCCGCTTCATCCTCTAAGATCACACCCTGCTCGTGACCTTCCGTCACCATTGATTTAATTTCCTCTTCTACCTGTTCTTCCAGTGCAGCATTTTCCTGGTCTTTGCTTCGCAATCGCTTACGGAACAGGCGACTGGGGCCGGATTTTGCCATATAGTAACTCCTTTCCTCTCAACGCTTATAATCACTTTCTCTTCTCATTATGTAAGCTCCAGACTAATCATCAGCGCATCATCTACCTTCTGCATGATATCGCCCTCGAGATGACAGACCTTCTCACGAAGCCGCTGCTTATCAATCGTCCGGATCTGTTCTAACAAGATTAGGGAATCCTTCACAATATTGAAGCGCCTGCTGTCTAACGGAATATGTGTCGGCAACTTCGCCTTGGTCATCTTCGATGTGATCGCCGCCACAATGACCGTTGAACTGTACCGGTTCCCTGCTTCATTCTGAATCACTAAGACCGGTCGGATTCCACCCTGTTCGGATCCAATCACAGGTCTTAGATCTGCATAATATATATCACCACGTTTGATTACCATTTCTGATACACTCCAGATTTCATTTTCTTATTGCTAAGTATTTCCAAAAACATCTGAAGTAATCATAATTCTAACGTTTCATTATGTTATTTTTTTAAGTCAAGCTATAACGTAATCGATGTTTCTTCTGTTTTTTTAATCAAGCTCCAACGTGACCGGTGTCTGTTCCAGATAATTCAATTCACCGACATACTTACCGTTCATGGTGTAGATCCGCGGCACACGGCTGGCAATTCCACACACGAATTCATAATTGAAGCTCTCGCTCATATTCGCAATCTCTTCCACAGGAATAGACGCCTCACCATCATGACCAAATAAAGTAACGGTATCTCCAACCGCAGCGTCCGGAATTTCCGTCACATCTACCATGATCTGATCCATACAGACTCTTCCTAAGATCTTTGCATACTGTCCCCGAATCAGAACCCGTCCCCGATTGGATAGCGCCCGCTTGTAGCCATCCGCATATCCTACCGGAATGGTTGCAACCACGGTCTCCTTCTCGGTGGTATAGGTCCAACCATAACCAATTCCGATCCCTTTGGCAAGGGTCTTGATATGACTGATCTTACTGGTAAGCGACATCGCCGGGATCAGATCTGCGGACGAAGGATCAACTTCATCGGACGGATACAGTCCGTATGTACTGATACCGGAACGTACCATATCCAGTCCCAGATCCCCCTCCTCCATGATTGCCGCGCTGTTGGCCGCATGACGAATGGCGAAGGTAATTCCTTCCCGCTCCAATGCATCCAGCATGCTCCGGAACCGAAGCAATTGTCCATGAAAGGCATCCTTATTCGCTTCATCCGCCTTGGCAAAATGAGTAAATATCCCTTCCATATTCAGATTCGGAAGCTTCGCAATCTGCTTAATCTCCTCAACCGCATCCAGATCACACATATATCCGATCCGGCTCATCCCGGTATCGATCTTAATATGGATCTTAGCAGTCTTCCCAAGCTTACCTGCTGTCTCGGATATGCTTCGGGCATCCTCCAACCGAAAGACTGTTATGGTAATATCCTGCTCGATCAGCTTCTGATATTCCTCCGGCGCACTATAGCCAAGGATCAGGATCGGCTTGGTAATCCCATACCGGCGAAGCTCTGCCGCCTCCCCCAGTCTGGCTACCGCATAATAATCCGAGAGATCATTCAAGGCCTTCGCAACCGCAACGGCACCATGTCCGTAACCATCTGCCTTGATCACCGCAAGCAGCTTCGTCTGCGGTCTTATATGCTTCCTCATTTCCAATATATTATGCCGGACCGCATCCAGATCCACATTTGCCTGAATATTATAATATTTCATCGTTCTATGCCTCTCATTATGTTAATATATTGCTTTCTTAATTCATTCTCATCATGTTCAGACCATGGCTTTCTGATCGTATTACACTGAGATCCTTCCCCGGCTTTCATTCACCGACCTGTTCCTACAGCTGTCTTTCCATCTATCTTACCGCCATTCGATACCTTAATATTCACGTAACACCTCTACTAAGCCATCCAGAATATCACCGGCAATCATGCTGTAATGTCCGCACTGCTCCTCTGCAATATCCCCCGCCAGTCCGTGAAGATATACACCAAGTCTGGCCGCTTCATTTAACGGAAGTCCCTGCGCATATAATCCGGCGATAACACCGGTTAGGATATCCCCCGAACCGCCTGCCGCCATTCCATCATTCCCGGACAGATTAATATAACAATCCTTCGAATCCGGTTCGGCAACCACGGTTCTGGCATCCTTCAGCACACAGACATAGCCCTGCTTAGCCATAATGCCTGCAGACTGTACCGGCTCCTTCTTTAACTGCTCCATCGGAAGCCTGCTGATCCGCTCCATCTCCTTCATATGCGGAGTGATCACGATATCAAAGGGACCCTCGAAATGATCAGTCCTGCTCTGTATCAGCTCCGGATGTTCACTCAGTATTGTAATCGCATCCGCATCCAGAATCAATGGTTTCTTTCCACGAAGCACCTCTTTCAGCATACAGACAGCAGTCTCCGTCAGACCGATTCCCGGTCCGATTACAAGAATATCCGCCCATTCCTTTGCCTTACGAACATAGGCTGCCGCCTGCTCCTCCGATTCATATACCTGAAGCAAGGCCTCTGGGAGCTTCTTCTGAATCGCTTCCCGATTATTCACATGTGTAATGACTTCCACAAGACCACAGCCGGTTCGATATGCACTTGTCGCCGCAAGAACAGCAGCACCGCATATATCCCTGCTTCCCGCAATGACAGCCACCTTACCGAAGGTACCTTTATTCCCATTTTTCTTACGGACCGGAAGCCGTGTCAGATCCTCTCTGTCATACGTATAGCAGCACGGTGGGTTCTTACGAAATGCCTGCACGGGAAATCCGATATCTGCCACCAATACGTCACCGGAATAGTCCGCGCCTTCTCCGAATATGTGCCCTAATTTCATCGCACCGAAGGTCACGGTTACATCCGCGCGAAATGCTGTTCCAAGCACTTCCCCGGTGGTACCGTCAACACCGGACGCAATATCTACGGCGCATTTCAAGCCGCCTGCCTGATTCAGGAGCTCGATCACATCCTTTTGCGGAGATACGATCTCCCGCTGTAATCCTACGCCAAAGATAGCGTCGATGATCATATCATATCGCGGCTGACGGAGCGCATTCACCATCTCCTCTGAGTGACCGTATACTACCGGAATCCCCATCTGTTGTAGGATATGCTTCTGAGTCGCATATTGTTCCGTCTCATGCTTCACACCGCCAATCTGCCATACAGTTACCTCGTAATGAAGTTCTGAAAGCATACGCGCAATGGCAAGACCATCTCCGCCATTGTTCCCTCCTTCTGTCACGATCAGCGCCTGTACAGGATGAGAAGCTGCCAGATCAAGCTCTTCCGCGTAATCTGTCAACACCTGAACCACTGCCATGGCAGCCCGTTCCATCAATACCATAGACGGTATCCCAATCACTTCTATTGTATAGCGGTCAATCGCCTGAATCTCTTCCCGATCCGTTATATACTGCACGTATCTACCTCCGTATCATGAATCCTCTGTCATCCATTCATGTCTATTCTATATTGCACGATATATGTGCTTCTGTCAGGCATCCAATACAAAAACAACATAGAACAAGTCCCCCTTGAAGCAGACACTTCATAAGGGGGAGCTTATTACCAATCCGAATCCCAATCGGAATAACCGGAATCCCAATCATCATCGTCATCCCAGCCGGAATCCCAATCATCATCGTCATCCCAGCCGGAATCATAATCATCATAATCATCATAGGAATAGCTGCCGCTCGAGGTTGTCGGTTCATGATACCAGAAGGTATCCTCAAACGCCTGACCCTCATGTCCTTCTATATGATAGGTTCCGGCTATATCATTTACAACCTCTGACGGAATCCGATCAGCGACTGTATGTCCCCAATCATCAAGCTCATCATCATAGTAGTACCAGTTATTACTCTGATAATAATAATCATTGCCATCATAGCTGTAATAACCTTCTCTCGGACGATTCGCCTGCCCGGACCGGCTGCTTTGCATTCTGTCTCTGAGTACACTCACTCCAACAGCGGCAATCACCATCAGAATCTGAACAGCAAATACCATTATGATCCGAGTCAGAATCCGGCGCACCCACCGGCTTCCTTGCTGCCGTGACTCCGTCTGGCCCGCAGACTGCCGAGCCTGTGCCATCCTGCGCTCCGCATTTCTTCTCTTCTGATTTGCAATCTCCTCCTGCAGCTTCTGATACAGCTCATTGACCGCATAGGCCTCATCGGAGCCTTGATATCTGACCGCACGAGTTCCATCCGCCTTATTCTTATAGACGACATAATCGCCATTCGCATCCTTATAGATACCAAATGCTTTGGCAAACCGGACATCCTTCCCAATATAGAATCGGGTCACATCCTCCGGCGGGAGATTCATCTGCTGATACCAGGCTTCAAGCTCTTCAATTGTCTGTGGCTGTCCGTTCGCGTATCGCTTGACTCCGGACAAAGCAGCGCCGCAATTCGGACAATTCTCCAGCGTATCGTCCACCATGGAGCCACAATAATCACATTTGATCCTCATACCCTTATCTCACATTCCATATATGGCATACCTGCCATCGCAGGTGCTTATGAAAGACATTGTCATGAACCAGACTTCATAACAAGATTATCTCTCATCCTCCGTAAAATATGCCACCTGAATTTCATCTACCATACCATTATCAAACCAGATATATAAACCAACCGAATCGTCATCTTTCTTATATACCCATTTCGTATCGTCATCTTCCGTATCATCCGGTGACCCCAAAAGAATCTCTACTGCAGACTGATTCATATAGATTGAGATTCCACCATATACTTCCACATCCGGAACAGAATCAAAGGAATAATTATCCGCATCGATTCCTGTGATCATCAGCTCATTCATATCATATACGGTATGATCTGTCATATTCTGTATGTATCCATAGAAATAGTTGTAATCATCGTCATACATCTTCACCATGGCATAATCCCCCGGGGTAATGCCAGAGTCCATAATCTCAGAAACGACATCCGATGCTGCATACTGTGCATCCGAACCATCCGTGATTACATAGATACCATCACCGACACGGCATGGTAATGTATATACCCGGCTGCCGATCCGTATCTGTCCCAGATCCGTAATGCTTGCTGCAGAACTGAAATCATTCCAATTCTGCTGGTTCTCCGTTGTGTTCCAATCCTCCGTTATCGCCCAATCTTCAGTTGTGTTCCAGTCACCGTTAGAGAACCAATCCTCAGTCGTATCACCGTCAATATTATTGATGATATTATTTAAATTATTAATATCATATGGATCGTCAACCGAGGAAGGATCATCGATATACTTCTCAAAATCGCCGGTATCAATTCCCATATCGTCCAATGTATTAACGAAAGTTGCAGGCGCTGCGATCACCGTGATCAGTAATATGCCACTGATCAACAAGGACAGCGCACCCAGAATGATACCAACAATTCCAAGCCCCTTCTTCTTAGCCTTGATCGCATAGATGATTCCAAGGATCAACGCGATCAGACCAAATAACAGACCACCGCCGCAGCAGGAGGTCAGCAATCCGATAATACCAAGAATTAATGCGGCAATACCAAGTCCCTTCGGATCCTTCTTCTCCGGAATGGTCTCCATGCCTGTCGGAGCCGCATAATAGGTATTCTGCGCCCCATAATTCATCGATGCATCATAATTAGTATTCTGCATACTGTTATCTACAGCTGCGCCAAATGTGCTGTTCTGCATGCCACCGTCTGCCACCGCGCCAAATGTGCTGTTCTGCATGCCACCGTCTGCCGCTGCGCCAAATGTGCTGTTCTGCATGATTGGCTGCACTTCTGCTGCCTGCTCCACCACCGCCTGTTCCGTTGGCTCTGCAGGTGCAGGTGTTCCACAATTCGGACAGAATGATACTCCGTCACTTAATACCGATCCACATACACTACATACTCGTTCCATACTCTATCCTCCTTATTATCAGAGACGATTACTGCCTCTTTTTCAGTAACATCATCAGCAGAATTCCCGCGCCGAGAACCGCTGCCGTTATTCCACGGATCAGCCTCCGTCCCTTCTTCTTCGCCTTTGGATCTGATATATCACCATCTAAGTATACCCGCGCGGTATGCTTGGGCACACGATACTTCTCCGGCAGAGGATCGATCCATTTCGTTCCATCCCAGGTTCGAAAGCAATCTTCGCCATACCACTGCCGCATGACCTGTTCTATATTATGATAGGAATAATACTGCCGTCCCTCAAATTCATACAGTTGAAATGGATATACATCCTCTTTCAAGAAGATCGGTTCATGCAGCCATGTTTCCCAAACGATTGCCAGTGTCTGCGAGGTATACCGGCTGTCGGAATATTTCTTTCCATACTGCTCTGCTATGAACAGGATCATCTTCTTGATCCATACCGCCTGAAAACCGAGATTATCCAGATATATAAGAATCGGCATCAGAAATCGGTTGGGCATACGCCATAGCTGATCTGCCAGCCTGTTATCCGCTATATTATCATAGATGACAACATCAATAAATATTCCATCTCCGTCGCAGCGATTCTCCAGAAGATAATTCACTTCCTGAATATATGTATGTTTCTTGCGAATCTTCATGGAGGGGATCAGGACATTATACCGTGAATCCACTTCAAAGCATTGAAAATAAAACTCATCCGAAAGATCCTTCTTCAACGCCTGAATAAAACGCTCCCAATCCTTACGCGGAACGCAGATATCCATATCATCATCCCAAGGGATAAATCCATGATAATTACAGATCCCAAGCGCTGAACCTGCGATCAGAGCATACGCAATATCATTCTTCACACAAATCCGATGAACCTCATCCATGATTGTAAGCAGCTCACGCTGAAGCTCCTCCACCGTGATAACAGCGTCATCCGGATACGACTTCAGAATGTATGGCTCCATCTAATCAATTCCCCAGCCATCATTGAAGCACACGATCAGATCAACCGGAATGCCCTCGATAAAGAGCGGAATCCGATAGAAATCACCGACTGCCGTGATCTTAGTCTTCTCATTTTTGATGATTGGAGAATCCGATACCTCATTAATATTATTGCTGCTAAGCCCGGTCACATATAAACCATTGTTGACATTTAAAAATTCCGTAGCAACATCCAATGCTTCGTAATTAAAGCTCTGGTCCATTCCCGCCATGCCTTCAACGAACCCGTCCGCGATCGCCTTGATTCCTTCCTTGCTTCCGCAGAAGGCTGTCAGATAACTGCTGTCCCCATGCAGACTCTGCGCAACGATGCACTCTGCCTCATACTCCGTCAAGGCCTCTAATTTCTCCATACGGAAGAAACGATCCACAAACCGGACAATATTTCTCGATGTCAGATAGACATACTCCTTCACCTGCATCGGGATGGAATTATCCTTCATAAATACCGGAACGATCCGGTCAACATCTCCGGATTTGATCGCTTCAAGATCCATCGGGGACAGATGCTTGGCTCTACGATAGGCCTGTAAATGTGTTTTAATATCATCCAGATCCATCAAGCCGCTCTCGACCATCGCCTGAATGAACAGCAGATAAGAATCGCCCTGTCCATCTAACAGATCTGCCACATCATCCTCCGTCAGATACCCCTTCTCAACCGCGATATCTCCAAACCGCATATCCTGCTGTTGCTGAAGCATATTGACCTCTGCCACCTGCTCCTCCGTCATCAGACCGGATTCCACTGCCAGAAGCCCCATCTTCACCTTCGAATTCCTGGTAGCCTCCAGCAATCCATAGTAACCTTCCTCGGGAATGATCCCTTCATCCATTAAGTATTTTCCAAAGTACACTCCAAACATAATGTAACCCTCGCCCTGTGTTTCATCGTTGATAGTAACTGATATAAGCATTTTACCACACATCTATCTATTTTTAAATACACAAAATCCTTCTTCTTGTTTCCGGCCGATCCTTATGCTAGAATGGAACAGATTGAATACGTTATGGAAAGGATCGACCTATGATCTTAGCATGTCAGAACATTTCCAAAGCCTTCGGCGTCAAGGAAGTGTTAAAAGATATTCAATTCCATATGGAAGAGAAGGAGAAGGTGGCGTTAGTGGGTATTAACGGTGCCGGCAAATCCACCCTCCTTAAGATCATCATGCAGGAGGAGTCTGCGGATTCCGGTCAGGTAGTACTCAGCAAGGACCGTACCATCGGATATCTGGCTCAGCAGCAGGACGTCACCTTCACTCACACCATTTATGAAGAACTGCTCTCCGTCAAGCAGGAGCTGATTGATATGGAGCAGAAGATCCGCGAACTCGAGCAGCAGATGGATCAGGTGGAGGGAGAAGAACTGACGAATCTCCTGAATACCTATACAAGACTCAATCATGAATTCGAGATCAAGGACGGCTACACCTATAAAAGCGAGATCAACGGTGTCTTGAAGGGGCTCGGATTCACAGAGGAGGATCAGAATAAGCAGATCTCCACGCTTTCCGGTGGTCAGAAGACCCGGGTAGCCCTCGGGCGTCTGCTCTTAAGCAAACCGGATATCATTCTCTTAGACGAGCCGACCAACCATCTGGATATGAACTCGATCCATTGGCTGGAAATGTATCTCAGCACCTATTCCGGCGCTGTATTGATCGTATCCCATGACCGCTATTTTCTGGATAAGGTCGTAACCAAGGTGGTCGAGCTGGAATTCGGCAGGAGTCGTGTCTACAACGGTAATTACAGCTATTATGCGTCTAAGCGGGAAGAGATTCGGGCCGCGCAGATGAAGGCATACTTAAATCAACAGGCAGAGATCAAGCACCAGGAGGAGGTCATTGCCAAGCTGAAATCCTATAACCGGGAGAAATCCATCAAACGTGCGGAAAGCCGCGAGAAAATGTTAGACCGGATCGAGGTATTGGATAAGCCGCAGGAGGTTCGGGACGCTATGCGGATCCAATTAGAACCGGAGATAGAGAGCGGACATGACGTCCTCTATATTGAACATCTCTCCAAATCCTTCGGCAGCAATCAGCTCTTCCACGATCTCATGATCGATGTGAAGCGTGGAGAACGGGTAGCGCTGATCGGCAATAACGGGACCGGAAAGACAACTATATTAAAGATCATCAATCATCAGGTACCGAAGGATGAAGGCCGGATTGCACTGGGATCCCGTGTTAAGATTGGTTATTATGATCAGGAACACCAGATGTTATCTCCGGAAAAGACGATATTTGACGAGATATCGGATACTTATCCATCACTGACCAATACAAGGATCCGGAATGTACTGGCGGCATTTCTCTTTACCGGAGAGGATGTGTTCAAGCAGATCAAGGACTTAAGCGGCGGCGAGCGGGGACGCGTCTCTCTTGCCAAGCTCATGCTCTCTTCTGCGAATCTGTTGATCCTGGACGAGCCGACGAATCATCTGGATATCACCTCGAAGGAGATTCTGGAATCCGCACTCACAAGCTATACCGGAACGGTACTCTATGTATCTCACGACCGGTATTTTATCAATAAAACGGCGACACGGATCTTAGATCTGACCGATCATCATCTGAATGAGTACAAGGGAAATTATGATTATTATTTAGAGAAAAAGGATCTGGTGGAAGCCGCTTATGCGAATCAGCAGGGAAGAACCGGGGACAATGCTTCCGCAAATGTAACAACCGCAGGAATATCAGAAAGCGGCGGAGCCGATCCAATGCAGGCATCACAGGATTCCGCGTCCAAGGCAGATTGGAAGTCACAGAAGGAAGAACAGGCAAAGCTCCGCAAGAAAGCAAATGACCTAAAGAAGCTGGAGACCGCAATCGAAGAACTGGAAACCCGTTCGCAGGCAATCGACGACGAGATGTGTCAGCCTGAGGTCGCAACGAATTCTGCCCGCTGTATGGAATTAGTCAAAGAAAAAGAAAGCATACAGACAGAATTAGAGAAACTATATGAAGAATGGGAAGTGTTGGCGGAATGATCCATCAACACCTCCCAATTTCAAGTTCAAGCCAAAAATCTTCGCCATCCTCATAGACTCATACCTATTCCGACACAGTATCTCCTGTCCAATCCAAGATTCCACCGAACTCTCGGACATCCGTATATCCAAGGTCGGATAGCTTCTTCGCCGCAATCTGCGCCCTATGTCCGCTCCGACAATATACCAGTACGGTCTGCGACACATCCGGAAGCTCCTCAGTTGCGCGATTCTTATTGATCGAAGTCACCGGAATACAGACTGCGCCCGGAATATGCTTCTTATCAAATTCTGCCTTCGTACGAACATCAAGCAGAATATATCCCTGCTCCTCCTTCATGATCCGACCGGCTTCTTCTTGTGTAATATGTTGATACATACTCGTTCCTCCTGTACTGTTCTTCCTATAATAAAAGAAATACCCTTCCTCTCTGCTCTCCCATTGAAACAGATTGCTCAAGTCCGATTCCGGTGCAAGACTGCCGCCGGAAATATAAGTATCCTCCGGACATTTATATTTCACCAGAAATCCATCATCATACCATACGATCTCCGGAGTAAACTCGTCATCAAAGGTATAGAATGCCCGCGAATAGTGATACTCATCCGTTTCAAGAACATAATGCATGTATCCGCTGGAATTCCCAAAGATATCCGAATCTCCGCCATCCTCATATAAGATATGGCTGCCATCCGGACTAACATAAGCCGGAACCTTATGATATCGATTCAGACGCAGTACGAATGCAAGCAGGAATACGACCAGAATCAATGACAGCATCCCGATCTCGATTCCCCATCGGATCTTAAACCCTGTCGTACGGTTTTGCTTCATCAAAAAACGCAAGACCAGAATCCCCAAAGCCGCGGACAACAAGACGATGAGATCTGCCAGAACATAGAACCCCCTCACAAAGCCATGGAGAATCACATACCCCATGCTATTATCTCTTGGCAGAACAAA
>CACZRT010000102.1 GCA_902783585.1 uncultured Lachnospiraceae bacterium
GTCCTCACTTTTCACCTGCTTGTCAAACCAGCCCCGTAAAGATGCTCTCCTTGCTGATCCTAAGACAGCCTGTAACTACGCCAAACTTTAACGCATCATTGGTCTTAAGTGCCGCTTCTCTGAAATTCGGCTGCTTCGCCGACTTTAACGACAGCTTGATCACTGGATACTTCCCCATCATGGAAAGTATCTCATCCGACGCACTCATGATCTTCTTTCCTTCAAAGTATCTTTTCTTATCTACAACATTTCCATTATAATCATATTCAAGCTCAAAAAAAGTACGGAGCATAGAAAGTATATCCAGAAACTTATTCCTAGTTTTTTTCTCTTCTTCAGATCAAGGAATACCAACATTCCTGCCGCAGAAAACATGAACACGATCAGAACTGCGATCGGCATGGAATCACCGGTCTTCGGAGAGGTCGTAGCTGCCTCGGCTGCTGCTTTTAAAACAAGCACTTCCATATATACTCTAAGGTATCCTCTAACTCCATGCCTGTCGTATCGATCCGAACCTCCGGGTGCTCCGGCGGCTCATACGGGCTGGTAATCCCCGTAAATTCCTTAATCTCGCCATCCCTTGCCTTACGATAGAGTCCCTTCACATCCCGTCTCTCACATTCCTTGAGCGGGGTTGCCACATAGATCTCCCGATACGCATCGCCGATAATCGCACGCGCCATCTCCCGATCCGCACGAAACGGAGAGATAAATGATGTGATCACGATCAGTCCCGCATCATTCATCAGCTTGGCCACCTCAGCGATCCTGCGGATATTCTCGGTCCGGTCCTCATCCGAGAAACCAAGTCCGCGATTCAGACCCATCCGGACATTATCGCCATCCAATAACATCGTATGCCTGCCCCGATCCGCCAGACGCCGCTCCAACGCATTCGCAATGGTAGATTTGCCGGAGCCCGAAAGTCCCGTCAGCCATATTGTCATCGCCTGTTGATCAAGCAGCCGCTCCCGATCTGCCCGCGTCAGATCCACCTGCTGCCATGTGAGATTCCCTGTATCTTCCATAAATCAAATATCCCATTTCATTATATTGCAATTATCCTATGTACGATCGTCACATACACTATATGGATCCGTATCACATATACCATACGGATTCCTGTCACATATACCATACGGATTCCTGTCACATATACCATACGGATTCTTGTCACATACGCTATATGGATCCCTATTACATATACCAATGGATTTTTGCCACATATACAATATGAATTCTTATCACATATACCAATGGATTCTTGCCACATATCCATTCTAGTCTTTTTACATGGAAAGTCAAGAATAAGCAGGGCAATCATCATCACTCAAATTGTCCTGCTTATTCTTTAATTATAACACTACGATAACTTGATATTAAACACAGGTGAGCCGGGGATATTCCTAAGAAACGCATCTGTGTCGGTATATATCAAGAAGCTCTTACTTATTCTCATACAGATTCCGCATATCAATGACACGGACTGCCTTACCTTCACTTCTTGTAATCGTCTTCGGAACGACCAGATTTACCTCTGCTAAGATTCCCAGCATACCCTTCAGTCCGGAAACCAGCTTCTTCTCTCTGGCATTCAGCTGATCTGCCGATTCAGATACCATCGCATCGCTCATCTCTACCTGAACCTTGATGTTATCGCTGTTATTCTTTCTGGTAACCACGATCTGATAATTCGGATCATATCCCTGATTTAAGAGTACGGATTCAATTTGTGACGGGAATACGTTAACGCCCTTCACGATCAGCATATCATCGCTTCGGCCAAGCGGCTTCGTCATCTTCACATGGGTTCTGCCGCAGGAACACTTCTTATGACTTAAGATACAGATATCTCTGGTACGATACCGAAGAAGTGGAAATGCCTCTTTCGTAATACTGGTAAATACCAGCTCGCCCTTCTCTCCATCCGGAAGAACCTCACCGGTCTTCGGATCGATAACCTCAGCGATGAAATGATCTTCGTTAATGTGCATACCGCTCTGCTCCTCACATTCAAAGGAGACACCCGGTCCGGAGATTTCAGTCAATCCGTAGATGTCATAAGCCTTAATGCCTAATTTCTTCTCAATATCATGCCGCATTTCTTCTGTCCAGGCCTCTGCTCCAAAAATACCGGCCTTTAATTTGATCTTATCCCGCATACCTCTCTCTATGATCGATTCTGCAAGATATGCTGCATAAGACGGGGTACAGCAAAGAATCGTTGATCCAAGATCCGTCATGAACTGAATCTGACGATCCGTATTACCGGATGACATTGGAAGCGTCAGAGCACCAAGCCTATGAGAGCCGCCGTGCAGTCCGGAACCGCCGGTAAATAATCCATATCCATAGCATACGTGAACAACATCCTTCTCACTTCCGCCTGCTGCCACAATGGCTCTTGCACAGCAATCATCCCACAGATCCAAATCATGCTGGGTATAGAAAGCCACCACACGACGTCCGGTAGTACCGCTGGTAGAATGAATTCTGACACAGTTATCAAGAGAGGTCGCAAGTAACCCATATGGATACTGATCACGAAGGTCATCCTTCGTGGTGAACGGAAGCTTATGTAAATCCTCGACTCCCTTGATATCTTCCGGCTTAACACCCAACTCATCCATCCGTTCCCGGTACATTTTCACATTGTCATATACATGCTTTACCTGCTTCACCAGACGTTCATTCTGCCACTGCCTGATCTGATCCTGTGAAGCCGTCTCAATTTCCGGTTGAAAATACTTACCCATAAATGCTGTTCCTCCATACACTATCTTATTCTTAGTACTATTACGATCTACACTGACATCTTCCTCCCGGTATTCCTTCCTCATACACTCACAGCTCCCTTGTCCCGGTATATCGGTCAAGAATCCCCAGAATCAGATATCCTTACTATAACATTTTATCGCACTAAAGTAAAGAAGTGTTTGCGTTTCCATCCATTTTCATCCCACTTCCATCTTTAGTTCCATTCGCAAACGCTGCTTCTTGTCTATCCGACCAACCCGGAACGGTTAATAGCTCCAATCAAAGCATATGCGGACGCATCGATAATATCGTTCTGAATGCCGGCACCCCAGGCAAGTGTTCCGTCGGTCTTCTGAATTCCAACGTAGGCACAGGCTTGAGAATTAGAACCTACCTGCAGGGCATGCTCCTCATA
>CACZRT010000103.1 GCA_902783585.1 uncultured Lachnospiraceae bacterium
AATGATCTTGTCCTTCACCTTATCTGCAACCTTTGTCAATCTGGATACATAGTCCAAGACCGCTGTTTCATTATCCGCGGAGCAGGGGCCTATGATCATTAAGAATTTATCGGATTCTCCGGTAATAACCTTGCGGATCTCTGCGTCTCGTTCTTCTTTGATCCTGGTAAGCTCCGGTGTCATCGGAATGATTTCCTGAAGCTCCTGCGGCTGTGGTACTTTTTTGATATAATTCATGCTCATGGTGTAATTCCTTCCTGTGATGTCACTCCCATAATTCTATGCTTGTGATTACTATGATATCGTGGGAGCACGTCTGCTGACATATCCCGAAAATGTATTATACAAGAGTATTTGACACAATTCAATAACTTCTTTCAAAATCACACAATATACATTATTTGAGGAGCACTTTCTGAACATACTTTATTATATCTTTTTACAATCAAAAAGTCCGATTTTTATTATAAACCGGACTTTGTAACTCTTATTCTGATGCGTCTTCATCCTGTGCCCGTCTGGAATCTGCATTCTCCTCTGCCGTACCATCAATGATCTCATGCTCATACAGAAGCTCTGATACCGATTCATAGCCAAGGCCATTCCATGCATGGATGATACGATCCAGTACAACATCCCGATTCTGCTCGGCAAGCTCCGGCAGAAGCACGAAGAACTGATTCGGCTTGCTTCGGAACATAAAATCGCTCTTTCGCAGATTCTTCCTCAGGATTTCTTCAAAATCATCATACACTTCCAGAAGCTTGCTTCCGGTGAACTCTACATTCCTTGGGCGGATCGTAAACAACGCCTTATGTGCAACCCTATGATAGGTACGGATATATCGTAACATGAAACGATACACATTCATGAAGGCTTCCTGTCCCAGCAGCATGGTATTACTTGCTTCTCCGCGTTCCTCCATGATCTGTGACAAGCGTTCCAGACTATCCGTCATCTGCTCCGATTCTTCCTGTTCTTTAGCAGGCTCTGAATTATATACCGCATATCCATGCTTGCCATTTTTCTTCACATAATACAGTGCTTTGTCGGCCTGTTTGAATAATTCATCATATTCTCCGCCTTCATCGGGAACAAATACGGTTCCTGCAGATACACCCAGCGGAATATTGCAGTCTTCTCCCATTAATTCCTTTGCTTTTGCAATCAACTGGGTATTAATTCTCTTCACAATATTATCGACAACACTTTCATATGGGATATTCTCTCCAAAGACAATGAATTCGTCGCCGCCGATCCTGCCGACCACATCCACGGCACGCAGGTTTTTTCGGACAATATCGGCAAAAGAGACCAGAATCTGATCACCCATATCATGTCCATACAGATCGTTTACAAGCTTAAAGTTATCCAGATCCAGTATGATCAAGGCTCCATGCTCGGTCTTGCATAAGTGCTTCATCTCCTGCACGGAACTATCCTTATTCAGAAATCCGGTCAGCTTATCGGTGGTTGCGTCCTTGGTCAGATTGTGGATCGTCTGTCTGTTCTTTAATACATTCTCGATCCGTTTTAGGAGCACATCCTTGTGAAACGACTTCCTGATATAATCAGCCGCACCCATCTCCAGACACATATTTTCAATGCTTCCGTCTTCCTCAGAGGTCAGGAAGATTACCGGAGTATTCGGTATCCCCTCCTGCTTCTCGAACTCCCGCAGTCTTTGGTATACTTCAAAGCCGTCCATTTCCGGCATACGAATATCCAATAAGACAAGATCCGGGCGTTTGCTTTCCATGAAACGAAGAAAATCCTTGCCGGATCTGGCGGTACTTACCTTCATACCCCTTTCAAGCAGGATATCCCGTGCCGTTCTTAAATTAACAATGTCATCATCAACTACAACGATCCAGACTGCCATGGGTTCCTCTGCCTCCTCTTATCCGCTGCCAAAACCAATACCACCTATGTTCTGTATATCCTAATCTGATTTTATTTATTATATTATAAAACTATAGTGAATTCAAGGAAACCCTGCTTATATACTTATGATCGTTCAGGGAAGGTTCCTCTTCCCTGATTGCCGCGAGCCGCCGGTCAGCTTACGCTGACAACTTCCTTATCATAGGCTCTGCGATATAAAAATCCGGATCAGTTGCGACCCGGATTTTTATGAATAAATGATATAAACTTTTACTAACTGTTATTCCGCTGTTATTTCCTGGATTCTGAGATGACATGCTCAATCCTTTGCAGCAGATCATCCCGCTGAAATGGTTTCCGTACAAAGTCTGCCGCTCCCATTTCCAGACACCTTGCTTTCACGCTTGCATCATCCATGGCGGTCAGAAAGATTACCGGAATATGCGGAATATCCGCTTCCTGCTCAAATGCCCGCAGCCGTTCATATACCTCAAAGCCATCCATTTCCGGCATACGTATATCCAAAAGGACAAGATCCGGACGATTGTTATTCATGAACCGGAGGAAATCCTTACCGGATTTGGCCGCACTGACCTTCAAGCCGCTCTCATGCAGCATATCTCTTGCAACCTTCAGATTAATGATGTCATCATCTACTACTACGATCCAATCTGCCACTGATGACCTGCCCCCTCTCATCCAATACCGATCCGTCCGAGCACCTGCAGGAATACCTGTTTGCTTTATCCGCTGTCCCTATTTACCAGCTGCTGCTTTCTTCGCTGCCTTGGCTTCTAATGCCTTGTCTGTCGGCTTCACAAGAAGCAGACACAGAACCAACGCTACAATATACAAAGCAATGGTGAAATATAATACATTCTGATATCCAACCGGATTGATCTGTGTACCGTCATGGTCGATCCACTCACCGGAATGATTAACAATATAGGTAGCCACCTGATTACCGGTAAGGCCTGCAAATGCCCATGCGGAAAGTGTGATACCATGGATCGCACTGATACTTCCCATTCCATAATGATCGGAAAGTAGGGTCGGTACATTGGAGAAACCACCGCCGTATCCGGCATTCACAATGAAGATCAAAGCAAGGACAAGAATTACAAGAAGAATATTACCTTCTCCATTCTTAATACCCTGTGTCAGCATTACGAGACCGGTAAATGCAATAGACAGAATGAAGATCAGTTTATAGATGGTATTCCGATCCTTCATGGTATCTGCCCATGCAGAGAAACCAAGACGTCCGCCCGCATTAAAGACAGCCGATACAGTAGAGATAATACCAACAACCGATGCAAGACCGATACATTTCACAATGGCCTTTTCCTGAGAGATCAGTGCCAGACCACAGGTAATATTAATATAGAACATAACCCAGATACCGATATAGTTCGTAATCGGCTTGGTCTTAAGCACCTGCATAATGGAAGGCTTTGCATCCTTGCCCTGCGGCTCGTGCCATCCATCCGGCTTCTTAAGTAACAGATGTCCTACAAACATCATAACAAAATAAACACATGCAAGAATCCAGAACATCTTATAGATTCCGCCATTCCCCAAATGCTCCAGCATCCACTGCATGATCGGAGAAGCGATCGCTTTCGCTGCACCGAAGCCTGCAACCGCAAGACCCGTTGCAAGACCCTTACGATCCTGGAACCAAAGCATTAAGGTCTTAACCGGTGACAGATAACCGGTACCAAGTCCGATACCCATGATCAGACCATAGCTTAGATAGATACCGATCAACGCAACCGGATTATGCTGATGACTGCCGCCAAACCAGATAAAGAACCCGGTCAATGCCATACCGACAGAGAAACAAATGGTTGCGATCAGTGATGACTTGTGGATATCCTTCTCAACTACATTTCCCAAAAATGCTGCTGACATTCCAAGGAAAAAGATTGCAAAGCTGAATGCCCATTCTGTCGCACTCTTGGTATATCCTATGTAATCCGCGATCTCCTGACTGAATATCGACCAGCAATATACTGTACCGATACTACAATGCAACAACAATGCCGGAATTGCCGCACGAATCCACTTATTCGAACGCCAGCCGCCGGTCTTCTTCTCATTCTCTGCCATGTTCTTTACCTTCCTTTTCTTTTTGATGGTCAATTATTATTCACATCACAAACATAATTATTATATATAGTGCTGTTCGTTTTTTCAACTGTTTTTGCGATATTTCCTCAAATACGATATTTCCCAAAGCGCCGGTTCGCACCGCTCATTTACAGATACAAACTAAGTATAGATTAGGATGTTCTTCCAGCCTCTCCCTGAATCTTGGCAATGAACTCCTGCTTTGGAATCGGCTTCGAATAATAGAAGCCCTGCAGATAATCCACACCCAGCTTCGTCAACAATTCGATCTGCGCAAGCGTCTCTACGCCCTCTACCAGGATCTGCTTCTTCATCTGTCTTACCATGTGGATCGTATTCTCCAGAATAATAAGCCCAAGTTCACTCGTCTCTGCTCCCCACAGAATGCTCTTATCAATCTTAACCACATCGAAATCCAGAGATAGTATTGCCGCCACGTTGGAATAGCCGGTTCCGTAATCATCCATCGAGAACATGAAACCATTCTTCTTCAGAGATTGAATCACACGGCCCAAGAACTTATAATCACTGGCTGCCACCGATTCTGTAATCTCAAAGTTGATAAAATGCTTATCAACCCTATATTTCTCAACGATACCGGTGATATGCTCCACAAAATCCGGCTTCATACACTGTATCACCGACAGATTCACATTGATACAATCCATACCGCTTGCGGCAGGCGTTCCGGAGCTGATAAACCGGCACACCTCCTCTAATACAAAGTCATCAATGCTATCGATCATACCGATCTGTTCCGCAACCGGAATGAATTCATCCGGATAGAGATTCCCAAGCTCTTTATCATGCATACGAAGCAGGGCTTCCGCTCCGTGCAGGGACTGATCGATATGATAAGTCGGCTGGTAATATACCTCGAAGCTTCCCTCCTGAAAACCACGGGATACCGCGCTCTCCACTGCGGAACGCCGGATCAGATAATCCAGATCTTCTCCTTGAAGAATCTTCTTCTCATTTCCTTCCGGAATCGGGTTATCGATCATATGGAAGGCATCTGTCACACTGCTGATCTGTTCCGGCAGGTCAGCGATCAGAACCACCGTAGATAACGGAACCTGTCTGTCCGCGTAATGAAATACCTGTTCAAACCGCTGGCTGATCGTCTCCGCCATCTCTCTTGTCTTATCCTCCGGCGTATCATAGAGGGTAACGACCATCGTTTCCTTATTCGCAACATAGATATGATAACGCGGAACCAGTGTCACCAGATAACCTGCCACCATAGACGGCAGCGTGTTTGCATCCTCCGAGCCCGTCATCTGCGCAACCACACCCGGATTCAAGACCTTGATCACCAGAATCGTCATCACCCGATTATGGATCAGCCCGGCTTTCAGATCCGTTCCAAGCGCGCCCCGGTTATAATAATTGGTATTACCATACAGTCTGTCATCTTCATTTTCAATCGTCATCAGAACTCCGGTAAAGCCGACTGCCTCTGACAGAACCTCAACCTTAATATTCTTGAACAGAAGCTGGATAAGGACCCCCGATGCCACCAGGAAGAACAAGAAAATCAACACCATTCTGCGTCTTTTGGTCATAGCGCCCCATGAAAAAATGACAATAATCAGTGCCCATATATAATAGTACAATGCGGCTGCGTATATGGTCATTTCTAATGTATTCCTGTGATAGATCCGATTCCCATCATAATACCATACCAGATTCGTCCACGGATTCGTAAATACCAGAACCTCCGTAAGAATAAACGGAACGTAATACAGAAGCTTCCGGACGATCCCTTTCCCTGTCAGCACTCCATTTACACTGGCAATATAATAGAAAAAGACCGGACACAGCGCTGTATGTGTCAGAAAATAGATATAACGAGAATTCTGGTTTAATGCGTATAATTGATCCGATTCCATCAAATAGTGCTGGGTGATCGCCGTGGTAAGTCCGCAGATGGCATTGATCGTCAGAATTCCAAGAATCACGATAAACAGCTTGTTCTGCACCTTATCCGTCCGACCATGGATCATAATATATACAATATTGGTAATACAGATCAGCATACACGCAAGGCTGATTCCAAGACTAACATCAGAATAATTAATCATACAACCCTCTTATCTGAAACGTAAGTTTCTTACTACATACCACCCTGCGTCAGAACCTTATGATTCTTGACCAGATAATCAATCAGCGAAATGATCGTCAGCGCCAGAGATATATAGATCAGAATCTGCTCTGCGATCTGAATTCCCTGCGAGGCATTCGGAAAATTCTCACTTAAATTCATGATCAGCAATATGACCATGAACATCTGAAATGCGGTTTTGAACTTTCCCCAATAGCTTGCCGCAATCACAATTCCGTTATCTGCCGCTACCAGACGGAATCCGCTGATAATGAATTCTCTGGCAATGATCACGATCACGATCCACGCCGGAATCCGGTCAAGCTCAATCAGCGCGATCATGGCAGAACACACCAGAAGCTTATCCGCAAGCGGATCCATGAACTTACCAAAGTCCGTGACCAGATTATATTTTCTGGCAATCTTTCCGTCAAATAAGTCGGTCAGACTGGCAATCGCAAAGATGGCAACCGCAATCCATTTTCCAGCCGGAATGGCGGGCACCATGAATGCTACAAGAAAAAAAGGGATCAGAATTACCCGAAATACGGTTAATTTGTTTGGCAGATTCATACTGTAAATCCTCCTGTATACTATCTATAGATAACCTCACCGATCAGATCATATTCATTGGCTTCCGTAATCCGGACAGGCACATACTCGCCGGATACGATCTCTTCCTCCGCAGATACAAAGATATAGCCATCCACCCCCGGAGCCTCCCGGTAAGACCGGCCGATGTAGATATCCTCCTCATACAGATATCCCTCGATCAGAACAATCAGTTCCCGTCCGATCATCTCCTGATTATTGTCATAGGACACCTCCTGCTGAAGTGTCATGATATCATCCAGCCATTGCTTCTTCGTCTCTTCTTCAATCTGATCCGGATATTCTGCTGCTTTGGTCCCTTCCTCCGGTGAATAGGTGAAGGCACCCAGTCGTTCGAATTCCATCTCATCGATAAATGCGAGCATTTCTTCGTGCTGCTTAGTACTCTCTCCCGGGAAACCGGTGATCAGGGTCGTCCGGATCGCAATATCCGGCATCGCCTCACGCAGCTGCTCTACTACCTTGCGGATCTGTTCTTTACTCGTCCGCCGTCCCATTGCTTTCAAGATCTCGTCATTGCAGTGCTGGATCGGAATATCTATGTAATGGCAGATCTTCTCATTCTCTGCCATTTCCCGGATCAACTCTTCGGTAATCTCCTCCGGATAACAATATAAGAGCCTTAACCAGCGAATCCCATCAATCTTCGATATTTCCCTGAGCAGCATCGGCAGCCGTTTCTCCTGATAGAGATCCACACCGTATACGGTCGTCTCCTGCGCAACCAGGATCAACTCCTGATACCCGTTAGCCGCAAGCTTCCTTGCGGTATCTAAGATCTCCTCCATCGGAATACTTCTGTAATTCCCACGGAGATAAGGGATAATACAATAGGTACAGCGCTTATTGCAGCCTTCCGCGATCTTCAGATAGGCATAAGCATTCCCCGTGGTTACAACGCGATCCGTCAGATTCTTAGGCAGATAATTCAGGTCTCTCAGCCGAACGAGCTGATCTGAATGCTGCTTCACACTCTCCTCGACAACCTCTACGATATCATCCAGATTGGAAGCCCCCATGATGGCATCCACTTCCGGAATCTCCGTCTGAATCTCATCCTTATACCGCTGCGCCAGACAACCGGTTACCACCAGAGCCTTTAATCTTCCGGTCTGCTTTAACTGTGCAAGCTCCAGGATCGTCTGAATGCTCTCTTCCTTGGCGTCATGAATGAAGCAGCAGGTATTCACTACCGCCACATCCGCTTCCTGTTCCTCATTTGTTATATTATAGCCATGTGAACGAAGCAGACTCAACATGACCTCACTGTCCACCAGATTCTTATCACAGCCCAGGGACACAAATAATATATTCATCATGCTTTCCGGAGCTCCACTGCCTCTACACAATTATTCATCAGCATAGCGATAGTCATTGGTCCGACACCGCCCGGAACCGGAGTGATAGCACTGGCAACCGGCTCCACAGAGGTATAATCCACATCCCCGCACAGCTTGTTCTCCTCATTTCTGTGAATACCAACATCGATGACGACCGCGCCTTCTTTCACATAAGATGCGTCGATCATCTTCGGCTTGCCGATCGCAACTACTAAGATATCCGCACGTCTGGTCACTTCCCGAAGATCTGCCGTCTTGGAATGACAGATCGTCACCGTTCCATTCTCCCGAAGCAGAAGTAATGCCATTGGTTTTCCGACAATATTACTTCTACCGACTACCACACATTCCTTACCGGCGATTTCAATCCCGGAACGCTTGAGTAACTGAATGATCCCCGCCGGTGTACAGGATACAAAGCCCGGCTGCCCAATGGACAGTGCCCCTACGCTTTGCGGATGGAATCCATCTACATCCTTCTTCGGGTCGATCGCTTTGAGTATATGATCCTCGTTCATGTGCTTCGGAAGCGGCAGCTGCACCAGAATTCCATATATCGAATCGTCCTGATTCAGCTTATCAATGATCGCTAGTAATTCTTCCTCTGTTGTATCTTCCGGCAATTCATAGGCCACAGACTGAATACCGATATATTCACAGGCTTTCTTCTTATTGCCTACATAAACGGTGGATGCCGGATCCTTACCGACCTGAATTACAGCAAGTGCGATTTCCACTCCCTGCGCCTTATATTCAGCCACCTTATTCTTCAATTCATCCTTGATCTCCTTCGATATCCGCTTTCCATCAATGATCTGTGCCATAGTCCTACCTCCTATATCCTTCGTCGTTATATCATCATTTATAAGGAAATAATAGCAACCTGTTTTAGAATAATCCTTCTATCTTCCCATTCTCATCCACAAAGATCCTCTCTGCCGCAGGACGCTTCGGAAGTCCCGGCATCGTCATGATCGTTCCGGTAATTGCCACTACAAATCCCGCGCCGGCACTCACATAGACCTCCCGAATGCTGAGTTCGAATCCACTTGGGCGACCTAACAGCTTCGGATCATCCGATAAGGAGTACTGTGTCTTTGCCATACATACCGGAAGGGTTCCATAGCCAAGTTCCGTAATCCTCTGTATTGCCTTCTTGGCAGCCGGTGTATAGGTAACACTGCCGGCACCGTAGATCTCTGTTGCTATCTTTTCAATCTTTTCTTCAATCTCTAATTCATCTTCATATAATGGAGCATACCCGCTCTCCTTAGTCTCCAGGGTATGAAGAAGAGTTTCTGCCAGTTCGATACCGCCTTCTCCTCCTTTTTCCCATACCTCAGCCAAAGCAAATTCACAATCCCGTTCTTCACAGAAGTTTTTGACAAATGTAAGTTCAGCCTCTGAATCCGATACAAATCGATTAAGGGTTACAACGATCGGAACACCATATTTTTTCATATTCTCAATATGCTTTTCCAAATTGACGATACCCTTGCTTAAGGCATCAATATTCTCCTGACCAAGCTCCTCTTTTGGCACGCCGCCGTTATATTTCAGTGCCCGCACCGTTGCTACGAGAACGATGGCATCCGGCTTCAGTCCTGCCTGCCGGCACTTGATATCTAAGAATTTCTCAGCTCCGAGATCCGCTCCGAAGCCGGCTTCCGTGATAACATAATCCGCAAGTTTCAGTGCTGTCTTAGTTGCCCGTACACTATTACAGCCGTGGGCAATATTGGCAAACGGACCGCCGTGTACGATAGCCGGTGTATGTTCAATAGTCTGTACGAGATTCGGCTTAATCGCATCCTTCAGTAATGCCGTCATCGCTCCGACAGCCTGCAGATCTGCCGCCGTTACAGGACGTCCATCATATGTATAAGCAACAATGATCCGGCTCAGACGATCGGACAAATCCTGAAGATCGGTTGCCAGACATAGGATCGCCATGATCTCGGACGCAACCGTAATAATGAACCCATCCTGACGAACCACACCGTCCGTCTTAGCGCCCATACCGATCACAATATTGCGGAGTGCACGGTCATTCATATCCTCGCAGCGCTTCCATACGACCTGCTTCGGATCGATCTGTAATTCATTGCCCTGATGCATATGATTGTCCAACATCGCAGCAAGAAGATTATTCGCCGATGTAATGGCATGAAAATCCCCGGTAAAATGCAGATTCAGCTCCTCCATCGGAATCACCTGTGCATAACCGCCTCCGGCCGCACCGCCCTTCATGCCGAAGCATGGTCCGAGCGAAGGCTCCCGAAGCGCGATCACTGCCTTCTTATCCAGTCTGCCAAAGGCCTCACCAAGTCCTACCGTTACTGTCGTCTTCCCCTCTCCGGCAGGAGTCGGATTAATGGCAGTCACTAAGATCAGCTTGCCATCGGGACGATCCTTGATCCTGTCTATCAGCTCATCCGACAGCTTTGCCTTGTATTTTCCGTATAATTCCAGATCATCCATGCCGATATCCAGCTTTTCGGCAATCTCCCAGATTGGTTTTAATTCCGCCTCCTGAGCGATCTCAATATCTGTCTTCATTCCTTATAAATCCTTTCTTTTATTACATTTATTCTGTAACTGCGATCGCTGAACTCGCTTGCTACGCAATCGATTGCACTACGTGCTCATGTTCAGCGCTGTGGATACTTCGTATCCAATGTATATGATGGTATGCAGGCTTCGGAATGCAAGCATTCCACCGCCTGATCCTATCATATTCGCAGTTACAGATAGTCTTCCACATACTGCTCAAACTGTTCTGCGCTCATTAAGATCTGGCGCGGCTTGGTCCCTTCATCCGGTCCCACGATTCCGGCCTCTGCCAATTGATCCATGATGCGCGCCGCCCGGTTAAAGCCTACCTTTAATCTCCGCTGCAGCATTCCAATGGAAGCCTTATCACTCTCAATGATCAGCTCTGCCGCTTTCCGGAAATATTCATCCTTATCATCATCGGAGCCCTCCGCCGCCGCTGTCATGGATGCTGTTGCAATGGAGCTCTCAATCTGGCTGCTGACATCGGAATCACTGGTGCCCTCTTCCACATTGCTTTTCAGGAAGTCAACCACGGCAGCAACCTCTTCATCCGATACAAAGGCGCCCTGTACCCGCACCGGCTTCGGATACCCTGTCGGATAGAATAACATATCACCCTTTCCGAGCAGCTTTTCCGCTCCGCCCATATCTAAGATGGTCTTAGAATCAATAAATGAGGATACCGCAAATGCGATCCGGGAAGGAACATTCGCCTTGATCAATCCGGTAATGACATCTACGGATGGACGCTGGGTTGCAATGATCAAATGAATACCGGCCGCCCGGGCTAACTGAGCTAGACGGACGATTGCGTCCTCCACTTCACCCTTGGCAACCATCATCAGATCGGCAAGCTCGTCCACGATCACAACGATCTGCGGCATATGATTGATGTCACTCTCTTCCTCGCTGATTCCGGTACTCTCTAAGACCTCATCCACCTTCTTGTTATAGCCCTTTAAGTTACGTACATTATAATCCGCAAATAACTGATACCGCTTGGTCATCTCCTGAACTGCCCAGTTCAGTGCGCCGGCTGCCTTTTTCGGATCTGTCACGACCGGGAGCAACAGATGCGGGATTCCGTTGTATGCCGTCAGCTCAACCACCTTCGGATCGACCATGATCAGCTTCACATCCTTAGGGTCCGCTTTATATAAGATGCTCATAATAATCGTATTGATACAGACGGACTTACCGGAGCCGGTCGCGCCCGCGATCAGCAAATGCGGCATCTTGGCGATATCGGCGATTACCGTCTGCCCGGCAATATCCTTACCCGCACCGAAAGCAATCGGTGAGGTGGATTCCCGGAATGCCTTATCCTCCAGCAGATCTCTAAGCAATACCGCGGAATTCTCCTGATTCGGGATTTCAATACCAATGGCTGATTTTCCCGGAATCGGAGCCTCTATACGAATATCCGTCGCTGCCAAGGACAACTTAATATCATCCGATAAACCGACGATCTTACTAACCTTAACCCCCTGCTCCGGCTGTAATTCAAATCTTGTAACAGCAGGTCCGCAGCTGTAATCAGTAACCGTGGCACCGACGCCGAAGCTGTTCAATGTTGACTGTAATTTTACGATAGTGTCCTGTATGTAACCGTCATTATTTGCCTGCATGCCATTTCCCTTGGTCAGAAGTTCGATCGGAGGAAATTGATACTTGCCGGATGCAGCCGCATGGCTCTTATTTCTGGTCTCCATCGCTTCCTTCTTAGCAATATCCGAGCTGACCTCTGCCTTTGCCTCTTCGGTATCCTTGCGGGACTGCTGTGTATGCTTATATACACGTTTTTTCGAGGCCGCCGATTCCGTATCTGCCATCTCCGCAAACAGATCCTCCGCATCCTCCTCCACATGAAGCTCCATCTGGGCGATCGTATCTGCCGGTGCTGCCGCATTCTCTTTCACACCTGCAGAAGAAGTACGGCGGGAAGTTTCCGTCCTTTGCATAGCCGGACGGACTGTTTCCATCGGCTTTACAGCCGGACGCGCTGTTTCCGTCGGCTTCACAGCCGGACGCACTGTTTCCACCGGATCACCGGTTTCAAAATAAGCATCCTCCTGCTCTTCATTTTCAAATACCATCGTGATCTCGTGAACCTCTTCCTGTTTTAACTGACTGCTGCCACCTGCAGCCTGTCCGTCACTGTTTCCCGGTTCTCCGCCACCGGTACCTGTACTTGGAAATACGGTCAGGTTCCGCATGATCGTCTTATCTGTCTTCTTATGGAACCGATTGTATTCCGGTTCCCGATTCTCCTGTGCTTCTTTCTCTAATTCTGCCTTAGCCTTGGCCTCTTCCTTCGCAGCACGGCGTAATTCCAATTCATTTTTCTTCTCTTCATTCTTCACCTTTCGGGCTGCTTCGCGTTCTTCCCGCTTCTGCTTCCGGATCTCATCACTGGTCAGGCGCTCCTCCTGTCTGCGGTCCCGATATTCCTCGCCCCGCTCCTTCATATCATGAAGATCATCCTTCATCCGCACGCCGCCATTCTTAAGCAGTGCGATCAGGGATTTCTCCGTCAACAGAACAAGCATGATCAGGATTACGACTACGATCACGATCCAGACTCCTACCGTTCCGATTCCTTTCTTCAGAAGGAATGCAATTCCACCGGCGATCAGACCGCCGCCCACCTTGTCCTTATAGGCATTCAGATACAGATCCCCGGCTGTAATCTGCTCCGGAAGCTTCACGATCATCTGGGATATCATAGATACCATCATGGAAAGAACTCCCACATAGACCACCTTCCGAATAGCCCATCCGGAGTAGCCCTGCATATGCAGAAAGATGATTCCGGCTGCAGTAAGTATCGGTAATATGTACTGGATCACGCCAAAGATACCGAATAAGAATCCGCTGATCGCATTACCGACTGCCCCGCAGATTCCGAAATTACTCAGCATGATAAATAAGGCGATCGCACAGGAAAGAATTAACAGGATTTCAACCCGAAATCCGCTTTCCCGCGAAGGCGTATGATTCGTCTGCCTTCCGGACGACTGCTTCCTTGCATTTGATCTTGGTGCTGTCCGATTCTGTTCCTGACCTTGTCCGGTCTTTTTTCCCTGAGCCAATTTACTTACACTCCTGTTCTATTTTTCTCATTTCTATCTCTCGTCTATATTCTTGTCGTTTCGCTTTCATCAATGACTGATCCGGCCGATAAACCGCTCGCCATTCCATACTTGTTATCTATGTACAAAAAACCAAATTACCGATACAATACCTGCGATCAGACAGTAGATGGAGAAGATCGTGAACCGATTCTTCTTGACCACCACTAACATGGTCTTAATACAGATATACCCAACAACACCGGCCACGACCATTCCCGCCAGATAATACAGTATCAGATTACCGGACAGCTCTGCCGCGTCAAAGTCCTTAAGCTCCAATACCATTGCCCCTAAGATCGCCGGTATCGACATGATAAAGGAATACTTCACTGCAAACTCCTTGGTGAATCCATTTAAGAGACAGGTCGTGATCGTCGTACCCGATCTGGAGATTCCCGGAAGGGTTGCGATTCCCTGTGCAATTCCGATGATCAGAGACTGCTTATAATTCGCCGTTTCCTCCGTAACCGTACCAACGGATACCCGGTCCGCAATGAACAGGATCACCGCGGTTATGATCAGACAAATGCCCGGAAGTAAGAGAACATCCGCCGCCGAACCGATCACCTTCTCTAACAGCACCCCTAAGATTCCGGTCGGCACCGTACTGATCAGGATCATCAATACGAATCTGCGATACGGCGTTGTTAGGATCTTCTCATATTCCCTGCGTTCCTCCTGCTTCTTGAATCGATTGCCGATGAAGCGGCCCAGATCGATCACACAGAGACCGACCATGCAGCAGCCATTCACAAACAGCTCCTTCACGTCCTTCCAATATACAATGCAGATTGCAATCAGGGTTGCCATATGTAACAGGACATCGTATAGCATGCCTGTTTCCGTCTCGATTCCCAATATATTCTTAAATATAGCAAGATGTCCGGAGCTGCTGACGGGCAGGAATTCCGTTAATCCCTGGATCAGCCCCATAATAATTGCCTGCCATAAACTCATATTCCATCCTCCACCTGAAGATCATGTTTTTTGATATCTGCTTTGATATCCTCTTATCTTCAGTTCCTTTTTATCCATTACTTTCAATCATTCATCAGCCTGTTGTTTCTTCCGATCGATCATCTCATGCAGCTTGGCAACTGCCTCGCGAATACCGCCAACCTCATTGATCAGCCCTTCCCGAACAGCTTCTTCACCCACCAGCATAGACCCGATATCCTTCACTAACTGCTTATTATTCATCATGATGGTTCTTAACCGTTCTTCCTCTATGTCAGAATGCGATACGGTAAAATCAATGATCCGGTCCTGCATCCGCTCAATATATTCATAATTCTGCTTCACACCGATCACCGTTCCATTCATCCGGATCGGATGAACCACCATGGTTGCAGTCGGTACAATGAAGGAATAATCACCGGACACGGAAAGCGGTACACCAATGGAATGCCCTCCGCCTAATACCAGGGTCACGACCGGCTTACTGATCGAGCTGATCATCTCTGCGATCGCCAGCCCGGCTTCTACATCGCCTCCGACTGTATTTAACAGGATCAGCATACCATCTAACGATGCATTATCCTCAAGATCGGCAAGGATCGGCAGAACATGCTCATACTTGGTCGTCTTCGAATTCGACGGCAGACATTCATGTCCTTCAATCTCACCGATAATATTCAACAGATGAATCCGGTGATGATAGCGGTTTGAGCTTAATGCCGCCTGTCCCAGTTCCTTCACACCGTCATCAAAGGCTTCTTTTTTATCTTCCGTCGAGCCTTCTTTGGTCGGTCCTGTCTCATTCTCCTTCGGCTGCCCGGTTTCACTGATCATTCGCTGCTTTGTATAATGTTCCTTGAATTCCATACTCTGTCTCCTGCTTACCTCCCGGCTGATCTCCGCTCGAATCTATGTCCGGACAGCCGTGACGGTACTTCCATCACCCTCGCTCACGCGAAGGCAGCTTCCTATAGTTCCTATTGAAAGAGAAGAATCATACGATTCTTCTCTTTCAAGTATATGGAATTCATTTGAATTTTATACAGGCAGGAGCATTATGATCACTTCATCAGAACCGATGCCAGCCATCCGATGAAGATACCGATCACCAGACCAACGCCAACCTGGGTCGGCGTATGTCCCACATACTCCTTAAAAATCGTCTCCGGCCATAGATCCTTCGACACTTCATCCAATTTGGATTTGATAGATTCACTGTTGACCAGCAGATTCAGGAACGAACCCTGTCTTCCTGTCTCCAACCGGACATTCATGGCATCATACATAACTACGATCGCAAATATCGTTGAAAATGCGAATTCGAAAGACCCCGGTCCACAGGTCAAAAAGGTAATCGTAGCCAGAGCTCCTACCGTAGCCGAATGGGAGCTTGGCATACCGCCGCCTCCGACAATTCGTTCCCATGACCATTTCTTCGTGACGATCACATGAATAATCACCTTTAATACCTGTGCCAGAACCCATGCACAGATCGGAGCGATCAATACCGGATTATGTATGGCCAGTTGTATTTTCTCCATCATTTCATCTCTCCAAAACTATCGTTCATTCACTCATTTTCTCTTAAGAGCTCTTACGGCTTATCGGATCAGCCCATCATAACCTCGATCTCATTACTCTCCTTAAGATCAGCAGCTGCAACATAATTGCTGTCAACCTTCACACCATTGATCACCAGTGAGGCTACGCCGGATTCCTTACCGTTCGGATTCTTCACAACAATATGAAGCTTCTTGCCGCGGAAGATCTTATCCATCTCGAATTCCTTCCAGTCTGACGGAATCGATGGATTGATCATCAATCCGCCGAAGTCCGGACGAAGTCCCAGGATACCCTCGACACAGCCTACCATAACGGTAGACGCTGTACCGGTCAGCCAGTGAACATGTGCCCGTCCTTCAAATGGACTCTCCACACTCTCAGTAAACTGTCCATGACAATATGGCTCTAACTTCCGGATCTCCGCCTTATCATTCATAGAAGCCGGCGAACTCTCTTCGAAATATTCAAATGCCCGGTTTCCATGTCCTGCCAGAGATTCTGCTAAGATGATCCAGCCCTGCGGCTGAGAGAAAATACCGCCATTTTCCTTCGTGGACGGGTTGAATAATAACATCAATGCGCCATCGAAAGCATGATCCACATAGGAAGGAGCCATAACTCTGACACCGTATGCCGTATTCAATTCTCTATGTACAGACTCCAGAGCTGCCTCTGCCTGCTCCTTGCTGGCAAGACCGCTGATCACGGACCAGGACTGTGGATTCAGCCACATACTTGCCTCCGGATCCTTCTTAGAACCGATGACCTGACCCCACTCTGTAAATCCGCGGATATACCGGTCATCCTCCCAGCACTCATTCTGCAGGGTATCCTCTAATTTCTTCTGTTCTACATTCAGGTAATCCACATATTCTGTATCGCCGCGGTCTGCCGCAATCTTCTTCAGCATGGACATTGCATAATATAACTGCATAGCCACGAAGGTGGATTCTCCTAATTTACCAAGCCGCAGACAGTCATTCCAGTCCGCATGAAGTCCGGCCGGCATCTTATGATTGCCAAGATGATTCATAGAGAAATCGATCGCACGCTTCAAGTGATCATATACCGTATCCTCACCGCCGTTCGCATAGAGGATCACTTCATCCAGGAAAGCAACATTACCGGATTCGGATATGTACTTGTAGATGGTCGGGAACAGCCAAAGGGCATCATCCGCGCGATAAGCCGGATGTCCGGTCTCTCTTACATAAGATTCATCATCCGGAGTATCCTCATGTCCGGCATTATGATTGAATTTGACAAGCGGAAGTCCGGCGCCGTTATCAACCTGTGCCGATAACATGAAACGGATCTTCTCCAATGCCATCTCCGGCGCAAGATGAATAATACCCTGAATATCCTGAACCGTATCCCGATATCCATATCCATTCCGGAGTCCGCAATAGGTGAAGGAAGCAGCTCTTGACCAGATAAAGGTCATGAAGCACTGATATGCATTCCAGGTATTGATCATATTGTTAAAGGAATCACTTGGGGTCTTAACCTGTAAATGATTCAGCTTATCATGCCAGTAACCGATCAATTCGGCAAGCTCATCTGCGCAGGTCTTTGACACATCACTGTAGGAAGCCATGATCGCATCTGCTTCGGTCTCACTCTTCTGACCTAAGATAAATGCCAGCTCCTTGGTCTCGCCCGGATTCAAAGTAATGATCGTCTGGAGAGCCCCGCAGGCATTGGCATTGTAATTCAGCACATCTCCGCAGGTACCGTTCTCAACAGCAGCCGGGTTGCCATAGCCATGATACAGACCGACAAAGCTCTCTTTATCACCGCAGTAGGACGCGATATCCTGTCCTGCCAGTCCGAAGAACCGTCCCTCTGCATTGCTGCCGTTAATAGACTGTTTCTTCACATTCTCGTTGATCATCTGCATGATCTTGTTCTGCTTGAAATATGTTCTTGTAATAAACAATGTATACTGCAGGTTCACCTGATCCTGCTCGTAATTGCCTTCATTCGTGAACTCTGCATAGCCAAATACGGAAATCTTACGCGGACGGTCAGAGGTATTGGTTACCTTCAAATTCCATACCTCATAGGTCTTGTCCAAAGGAACATAATAGAGTGCTTCGGAATGAATATCTGCATAATCCGCCTGAATATTGGTGTAGGCTGTACCATGATGACACTCACTCTTATAGTCGTTCAAGTCCTTGCCTACCGGCTGCCAGGAAGCAGACCAGTAATCCTTCGAATCCTCATCTCTTAAGTATATATAACGTCCCGGCTGATCAAAGCTGTTAAAGATATAACGGATGATACGTCCGTTCGCACCGCTCTGAACAAAGCTGTATCCACCTGCATTATTGGAAATGATCGCGCCGTACGCCGGTGATCCCAAATAGTTTGCCCATGGTGCCGGTGTATCCGGTCTGGTAATTACATACTCTTTCTTGTCCCCATCAAAATAACCGTAATTCATACAAACTCTCCTTTACACTATATATTCTCCGATCGATATGCCCTGTCCCGCTCCTTCATGGTCTCCCAAAAG
>CACZRT010000104.1 GCA_902783585.1 uncultured Lachnospiraceae bacterium
CATTGGAAACCTCTGCCGTGTCTTCCTATCTCGCTTATGAAGTATGTATTGCCTGGAAGGCGGCTAAGGAGGCAGTTCGCAGACTTCAGAAGGACAACATGCTGGAGCTGTATTATGAGATCGAATGTCCTACGATCTTTTCCTTATATGAAATGGAGCTTCAAGGTATCCGTGTCAACCGGGATGCCCTGCTTACCTATGGAAATCAGTTGGTCGGCCGGATCAAGGAGTTGGAGCAGGAGATACACCGTCTGGCCGGAAAGGAATTCAATATATTGTCTCCAAAGCAGCTTGGAGAGATCTTGTTTGAAGATCTAAAGCTGTCCGGTGCCAAGAAGACGAAGACCGGATATTCCACGAATGTTGAGGTCCTGGAGAAGATCAAACAAGAGCACCCGATCATACCTGCCATCTTAGAATACCGGCAATTAACGAAGCTGAAATCCACCTATGCCGATGGACTTGCCAATTATATAGGAGCTGATGAACGGATCCACAGTCTCTTTCATCAGACGATCACGGCAACCGGACGGATCAGCAGTACGGAACCGAATCTGCAGAATATTCCGATCCGGATGGAGCTTGGCAGATTGATTCGGAAGGTATTCATTCCGGAGGACGGATATGTATTTGTAGATGCAGACTATTCACAGATCGAGCTGCGTCTGCTGGCACATTTATCAGAGGATCCTGTTCTGATCCGTGCATTTCAGGAAAACATGGATATTCATGCCAGCACCGCTTCCGAGGTGTTCGGAATTCCGATGGAGGAGGTTACACAGCTTCATCGTCGGAATGCAAAGGCTGTGAACTTCGGAATTGTCTATGGTATCAGTGCTTATGGCTTAAGCCAGGATTTAAATATCAGCCGGAAGGAAGCGCAGGAGTTTATTGATAAGTATTTTGCAACCTATCCTAAGATTCATGAGTACCTGAATTCATTGGTGGAGACAGCGAAGAAGACCGGGCAGGTAACGACTATGTTCCATCGGATCCGTCCGGTACCGGAGCTTGCTTCCAGCAATTTCATGCAAAGAAGCTTCGGGGAACGTGTTGCCATGAATTCGCCGATTCAGGGAACAGCTGCTGATATCATTAAAATTGCCATGAATCGAGTGCATGAGCGGCTCCTTAAGGAGAATCTGAAGTCACGGCTGATCCTGCAGATTCATGATGAATTGCTGATCGAGACAGAAAAATCAGAGATCACGCAGGTAAAGCAGATTCTTGAAGAAGAGATGACGCATGCAGCTGAGCTTATGGTTCCGCTCATGATCGATGCGCATGTGGCAGATAACTGGTATGATGCCAAGTAAGTAGTTAAGGAGTTAAGACGTGAAGATCATTGGAATTACCGGAGGGGTCGGCGCCGGCAAAAGCACGGTGTTGCAGATCATGCGGCAGGACTATCATGCATATATCGTAGAAGCGGACCGTTTGGCAGAACAGCTGATGGAACCGGGAACGAGACTATATCAAAGAATTTTGGAGTATTTTCAGGCTTATCTTGAAGATCGTTCTGGAGATACCCTGATCCTTCCGGACGGACACTTAAACCGTCCGTTGATTGCAAAACTTATCTTTTCTGATCCGGAAGCATTAGCAAGTCTGAATCAAATGGTTCATCCGGCTGTGAAGGAAGCTATATGCTCCGATATTGAGGCGAGGAGAGGAAAGGAACCCATATATCTGATTGAAGCAGCCCTGCTGATCGAGGATGGCTATGATGCGATCTGTGATGAATTATGGTATATCTATACAGATCCTAAGGTACGGATCGCGCGGTTGATGGCGAGCAGGAATTATTCGGAGGATAAATGCTTAAGGATCATGGATAATCAGGCTTCGGATGACTATTACCGGGCTCATACCAGATATACGATCGATAATACCGGAACTATGGAAGATACAAGAGCGCAGATTCGAAAAATATTACTGAAGTCATTTTGACACATACTATATTCTATGATAAAATAAGTCTAGCTATAGTTATCATTCGTTACATGGCGGATCTTTTCTGACGAGAAAGAAATTTGATTAGAAATCTGATTAGAAATCCGATCAGAGATCAGAGATTAGATTAGAGATAAAAGAAAGATAAGATAGAGATAACGAATGGCATTTGGAGGAAATATGGCAGCATTGACAAAGTACCCGCAGCCATTGGTGTTTGGATTGGATATCGGCACCAGAAGTATTGTGGGAACGGTTGGATATCAGGAAATAGATGGTTTTCATGTGGTAGCACAGTGTGTGAAATATCATGAGACCCGGGCAATGTTGGATGGTCAGATCCATGATATTGGTACAGTTGCTGAAGAAATCGCTTATGTCAAAGCCAAGCTGGAGGGTCAGGTTGGCAGAGAGCTTTCCGAGGTCTGTATTGCAGCTGCAGGTCGTGTCTTACGTACAGCAGTCGGCCATGCAGAGTATGAGTTTCAGGATACCACACCGATCACCATGGAATACATACATTCCCTGGAGATGTTGGGTGTTGAGAAGGCTTATGAGCAGGTCGTTGAGGAGATCGGCAACGAAGAGAAGTATTTCTGTGTTGGATATACGGTTGTCCGGTATTATATGAACGGATATGAGATTGGGAATCTGGAAGGACATAAGGCAAGAATGATCGCAGGCGATATTCTGGCTACATTTCTTCCGGAGGATGTGGTAGATGGCTTATATACGGCTGTCGATCAGGCAGGCTTAAGTGTTGCTAATCTGACATTGGAGCCGATCGCGGCTATGAATGTCGCGATTCCGGAAAGCTACCGTATGCTGAATATCAGTCTCGTGGATGTCGGGGCGGGAACCTCCGATATCTGTGTAACGAAGGATAACAGTGTCATCGGATATGGAATGATCCCGTCCGCAGGTGATGAGATCACGGAATTGATCGTGAAGGAATATCTGGTAGATTTCAACACGGCAGAGACGATCAAGATGATCTCTCCGAATAAGAAATCCCTTACCTATAAGGATATTATGGGGATTGCTCATAAGGTAACGCCGAAGGAAGTTTATTCCCTTGTGAAGAATGTTGTGGACTCCATTACGAAGAGCGTTGCCGAGAAGATCATAGAATTAAATGGCGGCAAGACCGTAAGTGCTGTCTTTGTTGTCGGCGGCGGCGGCAAGCTGCCGGGATTCACCGATTCCCTGGCAAAGCATTTGAAGCTTCCGTCTGAGCGTGTGGCACTTCGCGGGGAAGAGGTTATGCATGATATTCACATGCATGAACAGAGCATGAAGAAGGATCCGTTGTTCGTGACACCGATCGGAATCTGCCTGAATTACTATGATCAGAAGAATAATTTCATCTTCGTTCTTGTGAATCAGGAGCGGATCAAATTATATAATAACGATCACTTGACAGTCTTTGATGCAGCGAGACAATTAGGCTTGAAGAACGAAATGATCTTCCCGAAGCGCGGCGCTGACTTAAATTATACTGTGGATGGCAAGGAACGGTTCCTGCGCGGACATCAGGGGGAGGCGGCCGTGATAACCGTCAATGATCATGAGACCTCGATCAATTCACCGATTGCCGCTAATGATCGTATTGTGATCAAGGAGTCTACAAGAGGTGAGGATGCCTCAATGACATTGGCACAGATTCCGGAATTCACGAAGACGATCAGCTTTGTGGTAAATGATGTTGCCGTATCCTGTCCGAAATATGCCAGTGTGAATGGACAGCTGGAATCGGAATATTATCAGATTCAGAATCATGATGAGATCCAGATCCTGAATTATTATACCGTAGAGCAGCTGCTGACCTTCATGGATGTGAAGCCGCGTGGCGTCGTATTTGTGAATAATGAAGAGGCGGATGCCGATACAAAGGTATATGAGAACTTTAAAGTAACCTGGGTAGATGAACCAGAGGATCTGTATACTGCTTCTGATGAGGAATTGCCTGATGAAGATGCTTCTGAGAATGATTCCTTTGATGAAGAAGCTTATGATCATACTTCGAACAAAGAGTCTTCCGGAGCTGAAAATAACCTGAAAGAGGACAGTACAGCAAAGAATGCTTCTTCCTCCGATGCGGATCAGAAGGCGGCTTCCGGACAGAAGAATCCTTCGTCGAAGGAACAACGGCGCAAGAATCGGAATCATAAGGCAGATAAGACGGAAGCACCAAGTGATAACGAGAAGTCAGAGTTGGTCACGAAGAAGATCGTTGTTACCTGTAACAATAAGCAGTATACCCTGCAGGGAAAGGATCGCTATGTGTTCGTAGAGATCTTTGATGTGATCCATTTTGACACATCTACGGTTCGGGGAAAAGAGCTTGTCATGCTTCTGAATGGGGAGAATGCCGGACATTTTGATGAATTACAGAACGGAGATCAGATAGAAATCTATTGGAGGTCATAATATATGATTGATGATGTATTACTTGAGAAACAAAATTCTCAAATTCTTTTTCATCGAATTATATATATCGTCGTTGCCGTGGTGGTATTCATCGGATTCTGTATGGATTCGGTCAATACGAGCTTTACGCACCTGTGGCTTATTATCGGAATGGTCGTACTCGCCGTGTTAGAATCCATTTTCTCCAAATCCTCATTTTGGAATAAAAAATGGCTGCTGCTGATCACTACCTATGTGCAGTATTCCTTTTATCTGGTGTTCATGTATCTGCTCTATACGACGGATATCTTCACGACCCTTGCAATTTCAACATTAATGATCACATTTATGTTTGAATATTCGTATTATAGTGATATTGCGGATGATCTGAGGAATAAATGGTCACTGATCTTACTTATCGTTCCGTTTTTCCTGACAGTAGTCGTATCCTTCTGTCTGCATGGCGTGGATGTTACCGGTTTCCTGATGCTGTTGGATTACGCGATCTTCTGTCTGATGAATGTCATGATCGTCCGGGTCTTCTATATCAGTGAGCATATCTTGATGAAGCAGATCGATGTATTGTCCTTCCAGGTAGAAGATATGCGTGAGGACAATGAGGAATTAACGACAGTTAAGAACCGGATCGAGAAGGTAAATGAAGAACTGAATCTGCAACGGGTAAAGCTGGCACAGATGAATCGCGAGGTGAATCAGTCGAATGCCGAGCTTGCGATCCAGGCAGAGCTCCTAAAGAATATCAACGGCTCCCTGTCGAAGGATATCCCGGCGTTCCTGAATTATATCATTGATTCCGTCATTCGTATCCGTCATGCGGAATTCTGCGGAATCTATATTGATAAGAATGTATTCTTTAACAAGAAGCCGTTTAATTCCGCCTGCTGTATCTCCAATGAGACGATCAAACAGGCTCCGGAATTAAAGACCTTATATGAAAAGGCTTCCAACCGGGAGGATGATTGGCGGATCTATCGCAATTTGGAAGAGGATGAGTTCCCTACGATCGCTACAACGAATACGAATTCCGTTATGGTCATGCCTTTGGTCTTAGACAAGGAAAAATACGGTATCATTGCTGTAGGCTCCCGGAATCCGATGGCATTTGAAGAGCATGTTACCTTCTATGATGTCATTGTACCGCAGTTCAATCTGGCAATTCATAACTTCCAGTTATACAACCAGATGAAGCATATCGCGCAGACAGACGGATTGACCGGTATCAATAACCGTACGCATTTTAATAAGCTGTTCAACGAGCAGATGGATGTGACACTGCGGAATAATGAACCGCTTACCGTTGCTTTGTTCGATATTGATAAATTCAAGAGGATCAATGATACCTACGGCCATCTGGTGGGTGACGAGGTGATCAAATGTATTGCAAGCCTGGCTAACGAATATGTAGAGATTCCGGAAAAAGGCTTTATCTGTAGATATGGCGGTGAGGAATTCGTTCTTGTATTCCCAAATACCGATACAGAAACAGCATTAGAGACCGTTCGGGCTCTTCACAAGAAGATCGAGGATACGACCGTGGAGGCCTATGGACATGTGGTTTCGATGACCGTCAGCATTGGTGTGACCAATTATCCGGATATCTGTGATGATGTTAACCAGCTGCTAAAGCGTGCCGACTGGTCTATGTACTTTGCGAAGGAACATGGAAGAAATCAGATCAAAGTAGATGGACCGGATGTGACCGAGGTAAAATAAATAAAACTGTGAGGCAAGGATCATGAATGTATTGGTAATTAATTGTGGAAGCTCGTCGTTAAAGTATCAGTTGATCGATTCCGATAGCGAAGCCGTGCTTGCAAAGGGCTTGTGCGAGCGGATCGGGATTGACGGGAGACTGAAGCATACACCTTCCGGGAAGGATAGTGTGGTTGTAGACAGCGCTATGCCGGATCATACAGCAGCGGTAAGTCTGGTTTTGAAAATGCTGACGGACGCGGAGCATGGTGTGATATCCGGACTGGATGAGATCGGTGCGGTTGGACATCGGATCGTACACGGAGGAGAGAAATTTGCGGCTTCTACCGTCATTACCGATGAAGTGATGGCTGCGATCGAGGAATGTAATGATCTGGCGCCGCTTCATAATCCTGCGAATCTGATCGGAATCCGTTCCTGCAGGACATTAATGCCTGAGGTTCCGATGGTTGCAGTCTTTGATACGGCCTTTCATCAGACCATGCCGAAGGAAGCTTATTTATACGGGATTCCGTATGAATATTACGAGCAGTATAAGATCCGGAAATATGGCTTTCACGGAACCAGTCACAGCTTTGTATCCAAGCGGACGGCAGAGCTGCTCGGTAAGAAGCCGGAGGAATTAAAGATCATTGTCTGCCATCTTGGCAACGGGGCCAGCATATGTGCCGTAAAGAATGGAAGATCTGTAGATACCAGTATGGGCTTTACACCGTTAGACGGGTTGATCATGGGAACCAGAAGCGGTACGATCGATCCGGCCGTTGTAGAATATCTCGGAGATAAATTACATGCGGATACCCATGAGGTGTTGAATATCCTGAATAAAAAGTCCGGTGTATCCGGCGTATCCGGCATATCCAGTGATTTCCGGGATCTGGATCAGGCAGTGTCCGAAGGCAGCGAACGTGCAAAGATCGCTTTGGACCTCTTTAATTACCGGGTTGCCCAATATATCGGCTCTTATACAGCCATTATGAATGGTGTGGATGCGATTGCATTTACCGCAGGTGTTGGAGAGAACAATCCGGGCAGCCGGGCAGCAATCTGCAGTTATCTCGGATATCTCGGCATTACGATCGATGATACAAAGAATCAGGTGCGCGGGGAGGAGGAAGTGATCTCGACCCCGGATTCCAAAGTAAAGGTTCTGGTCGTTCCGACGAATGAAGAGCTTGCCATTGCCAGAGAAACAGTTGCGCTCGTAATTTGATAAAATAATGAAATTAATGGTTGACAACCCATGACCAGATATGTATAATAGTCAAGGTGTGACAAGATTATGATGAATCTATGATGTTTCATATGATTTTGATTCATATAACAGTTCGGTTTAAGGAGGTGTATACGATGTCAATTTGTCCAAAGAACAGATCTTCAAAGGCAAGAAGAGACAAGCGTAGAGCAAATTGGAAGATGAGTGCTCCTACATTGGTTAAGTGTCCTAAGTGTGGCGAGTTAATGATGCCGCATAGAGTATGTAAGGCATGTGGTTCTTACAACAAGAAGGAGATTATTGCCGTAGATTGATCAAATCTATATAATAACATGAAGCATATTGTTATAGATTGATTCGATCTATTATATTAATAAGAATTTTAAGTCTTTTCGATGATTCGGGAAGGCTTTTTTTCTTTACTTTACCTATAAAATCTAGTAAAATAATAATGTTGTGGATAAGTAAGATCATTGTCAGGAGGATTTATAGATGAGCGAGGATCGGATTCGGATCGTGGTCGATACCATGGGTGGTGACAATTCCCCATGGGCCATGGTGGAAGGCGCTGTTAATGCAATAAAGGAAAATGAGGATATCTTTCTCTATCTGGTAGGACCGGAGGCAAAACTTCAAGAGGAGCTTGCAAAATATGAATATAATGCCGCGCAGATCGAGGTGGTCGATGCACCCGATGAAATATCCTGCCATGATCATCCGGTAGAGGCGATCAAGACTAAGAAGGAATCCTCTCTGGTGATCGGGCTACATCTGGTAAAGGACGGGAAAGCAGAGGCATTGATCTCTCCGGGAAGCACCGGCGCGATTCTGGTAGGTGGACGAATGATCGTCGGGCGGATCAAGGGAATCCGGCGTTCTCCGTTGGCACCGTTGATCCCTGTTCATGGAGGAGTCTCCCTCCTGATCGACTGTGGCGCCAATATGGATTCACGTCCAGCAGATCTTCTGCAATTTGCCCAGATGGGCTCTCTCTACATGAAACGGATCGTAGGCGTTGAGAATCCGAAAGTAGCGATCGTGAATGTGGGCGCAGAAGAGGAAAAGGGGAATGCTCTTGTAAAAGAGACCTTTCCGCTGTTAAAGGAATGTAAGGATATTAACTTTATCGGAAGTATAGAAGCGAGAGATATTCCATTTGGATATGCGGATGTGATCGTATGTGATGCCTTTGTGGGAAATGTGATCCTTAAGCTCTATGAAGGCACTGCCAAATTCCTGTTGACCGAGATCACGGCGGCTATGAAATCTTCACCGGTCAGTACCCTGGGTGCAGCCATTGCCAAGCCGAAGATCAAAGAGGCGGTCAAGAGCTTTGATGCAACGAATTACGGCGGCGCGCCGCTGCTTGGTATTAATGGTCTGGTGTCTAAGATTCATGGTAATGCTTCTGCCAAAGAGGTAAAGAATGCCATTGGTCAATGTCAGGAATTTTCCAAACAGCATATTAAGGAATTGATCGAGGAAAATATTGCAAAAGCCTCGGCGGAGCATGGTGGAGATGAATAGAAATGATGCATGATATTGAACAGATCATGGAAACAATCGGATATCATTTCCATAATACAGATCTATTAGAGCAGGCATTTATGCACAGCTCTTGTATCAATGAACGTAAATTAAACCGGACAGAGTGCTACGAACGATTGGAATTTCTGGGAGATGCCGTTCTTGAGCTGATCACCAGCGAGGAGCTGTACCGCAGATTTCCGGATAAACGGGAGGGCGAGCTGACCAAGCTGAGAGCCTCTCTGGTATGTGAGTATTGTCTGGCCGAGTGCTCGAGAGAACTGCATTATCCGGAATTCGTTATGCTTGGAAAAGGGGAGCGGCAGTCCGGAGGCGCCGATCGGGATTCGATTCTCTGTGATCTATTTGAATCCGTGCTCGGAGCAATCTATTTGGACGGAGGAATGGAACCGGCCAGAGAGTATGTGCAGCATTTTCTCTTAGAGGATATGGAGCATAAACGATTGTTTTTTGATGCGAAGACCAATCTGCAGGAGCTGGTTCAGAAGCACGATTACGGAGCAATTCGTTATGAACTCTATGATACCAAGGGCCCCGAGCATGATAAACGCTTCTATGTTCAGTTATATCTGGGAGATACACCTTACGAGAAATCAGAGGGACACAGTATCAAGGATGCCGAACAGAAGGCGGCTTATAAAACATTATTATTACTTACAGATCAGGAAGGTTAGTCAGAATGTACTTAAAGAGTATCGAAGTCTATGGCTTCAAATCCTTTGCAAATAAGATCAAATTCGAATTTGAGAACGGAATTACCGGAATTGTCGGACCGAACGGAAGTGGGAAAAGCAACGTCGGGGATGCAGTCCGCTGGGTATTGGGTGAACAGAGCGCCAAGCAGCTTCGAGGCGCCAAGATGGAGGATGTCATATTCTCCGGAACGGAGCTTCGCAAGCCTCATGGATCTGCCTATGTTGCCATTACATTAGATAACAGTGATCATGTGCTGCCGGTCGATTATGAAGAGGTAACGGTTGCCCGCCGGGTCTATCGTTCCGGTGAAAGTGAATATCTGTTGAATGGGGCGCCTTGCCGGTTAAAGGATATTAATAACATGTTCTTTGATACCGGTATCGGTAAGGAAGGATATTCCATTATCGGACAGGGTCAGGTTGAGAAGATCTTAAGCGGGAAGCCGGATGAACGGCGGGAATTGTTTGACGAGGCTGCCGGTATTGTAAAATATAAGAAGAATAAATATGCGACAGAGAAGGCGTTGGAATCCGAACACCAGAACCTGAATCGTGTCAATGATATTCTGTCTGAATTGGAGAAGCAGGTTGGACCATTAGAGAAGCAGTCTGAGGTTGCCAGGAAATATCTGTTATTCAAAGAAGAACTGAAGAATCTGGATGTGAATGTATTTCTGTTGGACAGTGACCGGATCAAAGGCGCTCAAAAAGAACATCAGGATAAATTAGATATTGTTAATAATCGAACAGAAGAATTAAATGAGCAGTATGAGGTGATCAAGACCGAATATGACCGGATTGATCAGGAGCTGGAGCAGTATAATTCCAAGATCGACCTTGCCAAGACGCAGGAAACGGAGCTGAAGCTTGCGGTAGAGCGCGCGGAAGGTGAAGTGAAGGTCCTGAATCAGAAGATCGACAGCGTGAAGCTTACGGATACCCATATTGCCGAACAGATCCGCAGAGTACAGGAGGCCTTAAATAAGCAGACCGAAGAGCTTCGTACCTATCAGGACAAGAAGGCAGCTTTAGATGAGAAGCTGGATACCGCCGATGATGTTGTGGAGGAAGCCAAGGGAAAGTCTCAGGAAATTCAAGATGAGATTGCCCGTCTGGAAGCGGAGATTGAGAAGAATAAGGCTGATATTATTGAATTCATGAATGAGAATTCCAGCATGAAGGGAAAGGTCGCTCGTTATGATACCCTGCTGGAAAACATTAATTACCGGAAGACCCAGATCAATCAGCGCTATGTTCAGTTCAAGAGCGATGAGATGGCAGACCGGGAGCAGTATGATCAACTCCAGCAGGAGCTAAAGGAATTAGATGATCAGGTGAAGGCGCGTCAGGAGCAGTTAGACCAGGTGGATCTGAAGCTGGATCAGAGCACTAGGGATACGCATGAGAACCATGAGCTTCTTGCTAAGCTTAGAAACGACTATACGACCGCCAAGGCAAAAGCAGAATCGCTGCGCAATATCACGGAGCGTTATGACGGATATGGCAACAGTATCCGCCGTGTTATGGAGCAGAAGGGACGTACAAAGGGAATCATCGGTGTTGTTGCGGATATCCTGACGGTTCAGAAGCAATACGAGATCGCGGTAGAGACCGCATTGGGCGGCAGTATCCAGAATATTGTCACGGAGGATGAGAAAACCGCCAAGAAATTAATTGAATTCTTAAAGCAGAACAAGTTCGGACGTGCAACCTTCCTTCCACTTACCAGTATTCAGGGAAGCGGAGTCTTCAAGCAGAAGGAGGCATTGAAGGAAACAGGTGCCATCGGACTTGCGAGCGCATTGGTTACGATCGCGCCGGAATATCAGGCGGTAGCTGATCATTTGTTGGGTCGGATACTGGTTGTGGATCATATTGATCATGCCATCGAGATCGCCAAGAAATACAACTATGCCATTCGTATCGTCACTCTGGAGGGAGAGCTTCTGACTCCGGGCGGCGCGATGACTGGCGGCGCATATAAGAATTCCAGCAATCTGCTGGGAAGAAAGCGGGAATTAGACGAATTAAACAAGCTTGTGGAAGAGTATGGCCGCCGGATCCTGGAAGAGGAAAAGCGGGAACAGGAATTACGGACACTGCGGGATGAATTAAAAGAAGAGAAGGAAACCATTTCTTCCAAATTACAGGAGCTCTATCTCAGCAAGAATACTAATCATCTGAACTTAGAGCAGGTGAATGCCCGTCTATCCGAGCATGCAACGGTCTTTGCGTCTTTGCAAAGTGAAAGCAAGGAATTGGATACACAGATTGAAGAAATCAATCAGAATAAGAACCAATTGTATGAGGGGAACAAGTTCCAGGAGCAGGCAAAGGCTGACTGCGAGGCCCGGATTGCCAAGTATGAAGAGGAAATCGTGGAACAGAAGGGCTTATTGGAAGCCGCCAATGAAAAGGTTTCCGAATTAATGCTGGAATTCAATACGATCAAACAGCAGGATGATTTCTATATTGAGAATATTCATCGTATCCGGATCGATAATGATAAATTAAAGGCTGAATTAGATGATTATAACTTGAGAACCCACGGTGCCGCTGACGAAATCTATGAGATCAATCAGCAGATCCTGGCTATTCAGAAGGAAATGGATACCCGTAAGGAACAGATCATGAAGATCGAGGAGCAGCTTGCTGTCGATACGAAGCAGAAGGAAGAGATGGCGGCGTCCCATAAGGAATCCTTAACAAAGCGGGAGCAGATGCGGGAAGAGCTTGCCGGACTGGATAAAGAAGCATACCGGCTGCAGGCACAGTTAGAGAAGATCAACGATCAATTTGAAACCCTGAATAATTATATGTGGGAGGAATACGAGCTCACATATAATATGGCGCTTCCAATGCGAAAAGAGGATCTGAAGGATCTGAGCGCATTGAAGAAGGAAGTATCCGCTGTGAAGGGAAAGATCAAATCCTTAGGAGATGTGAATGTCAATGCCATTGAGGATTATAAGAATGTATCGGAACGATATGAATTCCTGAAAAATCAGCATGACGATATCGTAAAGGCCGAGGAGAACTTAAAGAATATCATTGCGGAGCTGGATGCTGCCATGCGTAAGCAGTTTACAGAGAAATTCGCCGAGATCCAGGTCATGTTCGATAAGGTATTTAAGGAGTTATTCGGCGGCGGTAAAGGCACCCTGGAATTGGTAGATGATGAGGATATCCTTGAGGCCGGTATTAAGATCAATGCCCAGCCGCCGGGAAAGAAGCTTCAGAATATGATGCAGTTATCCGGTGGAGAGAAATCCTTATCTGCCATAGCCTTATTGTTTGCTATTCAGAGCTTAAAGCCGTCTCCGTTCTGTCTGCTCGACGAGATTGAAGCGGCGCTGGATGATTCCAATGTCGGAAGATTCGCCAATTATCTGCATAAATTGACGAAGGAAACCCAGTTCATTGTGATCACCCATCGTAAAGGAACCATGGAAGCGGCAGATGTCTTATATGGTATTACCATGCAGGAAAAGGGTGTATCGACACTTGTTTCCGTCAATATGATCGAGAATGAATTAGACAAATGATCGATCGCCGAAAGTCAGATGGAGCCTTGAGAGGCTTGAGAGACTTGAATCATAAAATGTCACTATATGGAGGATGAATGTATGGGACTTTTTGATATATTTAAGAAGAAGGATCAGACACCGGAGGCAGAGAATGCGGACGAAACGATACAGGATCCGGTTGCGCAGGAGACGATTTCGGATGGTGAGAAAACGACGGATGAACAGATAGCGGGGCTTGATCCTACTTTACCAGATACCATGGAGAATATCCCGGAAGAGAAAGCGGAAGCAGAGCCGGTATCCGTGGCTGTGAATGAGGCCGTGACGGAAGGAACAGAGGAGAAGCTGTTTGAAGAGTCAGCAGAGAAAGCAACTGAAGCGATTGAAACGTCATTGGAAGAATCCGCCGGTAAAAAGAAGGAGGAGGAACAGCCGGAGGAGCATAAGCAGGGGTTCTTCAAACGTCTGGTTGCCGGTCTTACCAAGACCAGAGATCAGCTGACGGAAAGTCTGAATCAGATCTTTAAGGGGCATTCGGAATTAGATGATGATTTCTATGATGAGCTGGAAGAGGTTCTGATCATGGCGGATCTTGGACTTGAGACCACAGATAAAATCATCGATGACTTGAAAGTTCGCGTAAAACAATATAAAATAAAGGAAGTAGAGCCATGCCGGGAGCTCTTGAATAACATTATCCGGGATCAGATGATGGTAGATGATTCCGCATACGACTTTGAGGATCAGAAGACGGTCATGCTGATCATCGGTGTGAATGGAGTCGGCAAGACCACTTCCATCGGGAAATTGGCGGCCCAATATAAGAACCGCGGCAAGAAGGTGCTTATGGCAGCCGGAGATACCTTCCGTGCGGCAGCAATTGATCAGTTAAAGACTTGGTCGGAGCGGGCCGGAGTCGAGATCATTGCCCAGCAGGAGGGATCGGATCCTGCGGCAGTTGTATATGATGCCGTTCAGGCTGCCAAGGCAAGAAATGTTGACATTCTGCTGTGTGATACGGCAGGACGGCTTCATAACAAGAAGAACCTTATGGATGAGCTCGCTAAGATGCGAAGGATCATTGAGAAGGAATACCCGGAAGCGCATCTGGAAACCTTGATCGTCTTAGACGGTTCTACCGGTCAGAATGCGTTAGAGCAGGCGAGACAATTCCGGGAGGTTACCGATCTGAATGGTATTATCCTGACTAAGTTAGACGGTACCGCTAAGGGCGGTATCGCGATTGCCATTCAGTCGGAGCTGGATGTTCCGGTGAAATATATCGGAGTCGGTGAGAAGATCAATGATCTCCAGCGCTTTGATCCAAATCATTATGTTGAGGCTTTATTTGCGGATTTTGATGTGAAATCCGATGTCGAAATGTTAATTGATGAAGACTAGAGAAAACAGATTCCTTTAGGAGGATATAGATTATGGCAGCGACAGAGCTTAGCTTAGAGAAGTTTGAGGAAGCATATAACATTGTACAGAAGGTGGTCTTGCCGACCAATCTGATCTATAGTGATTATTTCAGTAACCAGACCGGCAATAAGGTCTATATTAAGCCGGAGAATATGCAGCTTACCGGTGCATATAAAATCCGGGGAGCTTATTATAAGATCAGCACATTATCGGATGCCGAACGGGCAAAAGGACTGATCACGGCTTCCGCCGGTAATCATGCGCAGGGGGTTGCTTATGCAGCAAAAGCATACGGTGTGAAAGCGACGATCGTTATGCCGACGACCACTCCGTTGATTAAGGTGAATCGAACCAAGTCTTATGGTGCAGAAGTGATTCTATATGGAGATGTCTATGATGAATCCTGTGCCTATGCATTGGAATTAGCGGAAGATAAGGGATATACCTTTGTGCATCCATTTGACGATCTGGATGTTGCGACCGGACAGGGGTCGATCGCCATGGAGATTATTAAAGAACTCCCAACGGTTGATTATATTCTGGTTCCGGTTGGCGGTGGCGGACTTGCTACAGGTGTATCATCCTTTGCCAAGATGTTAAATCCGAATATCAAAGTGATCGGTGTGGAGCCTGCCGGAGCAAATTGTCTGCAGGAATCCCTGAAGTTCGGTAAGGTTACAACACTTCCGGTCGTAGATACCATCGCGGATGGAACAGCGGTTAAGACACCGGGGGAGAAGATTTTTCCATATCTTCAGAAGAATCTGGATGATATCATTACCATTCCGGATGCAGAATTGATCCTTGCCTTTCTGGATATGCTGGAGAATCACAAGATGCTCGCCGAGAATTCCGGACTGCTTACCATCGCTGCCCTGAAGCATCTTCAGGTAACTGATAAAAAGGTAGTCAGCATTATCAGCGGCGGCAATATGGATATGATTACCTTCGCATCCTTAGTGCAGCACGGATTGATCGCCAGAAGCCGGATCTTCACGGTATCCGTCCTGCTTCCGGACAAGCCGGGCGAGCTTATGAATGTCTCTACGGTTATTGCACAGGCACAGGGTAATATTATTCAATTAGAGCATAATCAGTTTGTCAGTCTGAACCGTAACAGCGCTGTGGAGCTGGTCATTACAATGGAGGCCTTTGGACCGGAGCATAAGCAGGCAATCATTCAGGAGCTTGCAGAGCATGGCTACAGTCCGATGGAAAAAACGCCGAAAAATATATATAATTAAACATGATCTTATTATAATTGTCGAAACATGTCGTACTTATGGGGGAAAGACAATGTTCGATATAGATAATACATGCATTAATATTAGCATAGCTAATTAAGGGGTTACTATGAATATTAAGGTACAATGCTGTGGTATTGCGCTTCTTCTGGTTATTTTGATATTCTATTCCTTTCAGAAGAAGATAAATCTGAATACAGAACGAGCATTTATGAAGGTGTTCTTCAGTGTATTGATCGGACTGTTCTTAGATGTCCTGTCGATCGTTGGACTGCACTTTGTGAACGTATGGCCGGAAATACTGGTAAATATATTATGTAAGTGCTATCTTGCATCTCTTGTCATGGTGGCATTACACGGACTTCTGTACATATACTCTGATTTTGCCCAAAATGAACGTAATTATAAGAATCGGCTGAATATATATTATTCTGCTGTAACGATCGTGATCATTGCGATCTTTGTCATGCATATCAATAAGAATACAGATGATCCGGCCAATGCCTACACGGAAGGTCCAAGTGTCCTTCTGACGTATGCCGCCTGTCTGAGCATCATATCGATCATGGTGATTTTATTGATCGTGAAGCGTAAGGATATGAATCCACGAAGATTGCAGGCTGTGTCTATATGGCTCGGCTTATGGATTATCGCTGCGGTTATCCAGTTCTTTAATAATAAGCTGCTTTTGGTCAGCTTTTCCGGTGCAGTGGCGGTTATGATCATATATCTCTATCTGGAGAACCCGGAAACCAATCTGGACCGCCAGACCAATATGTTCAATCAGCTGGCATTTATTCAATATATCCGACAGATCTTATCCAATGATGATGAGACCTATTCCCTGATATCCCTTCGTTTATCCTATCATCTGATCAAGCAGGACACGGAGAAGGATAATTATGTGGTCCAGGAGCTGATCAGGTTCTTCAATACACTGCAGCATTGCTCCGTATTTACCAGCTCTCCGCAGGATATCCAGATCATTGTGAAGCAGAATTATCTGTCGCAATTGGAAAATGAGATCATTGAGAAATTCGAAGAGCCATGGGGAAAAACGAACGATGTATTAGTTCATCAGGATATGATCATCATGCCGGATCTGGATATGATCAATCAGGCGGAGGATGTCTTAAGCTGTATTCATTATACCCATCAGAACAATAGTGAACTGATCGAGAGCGGCAAGGTTGTCCTGTCGCAGGATTGGGTGAATAAGATGTATGATGAACGTCTGGTCGAGAAGCTGATCGAGGATGCAATCAAAAATGACTGGATCCATGTCTATTACCAGCCAATCTATTCCACCGAGGAGAAGCGGTTTGTGTCTGCAGAGGCACTTACCCGTATCGTGGATGTCAATGGGAAGATGGTGCCGCCGGGAACCTTTATTGAGGTTGCCGAGAAGAATGGTATGATCCTTAAGCTGGGCGAAATGGTGTTTAAAAAGGTATGTAAATTCATTGCTGAGAATGATATTGAAGCCATGGGACTTCATTATATCGAGGTCAATTTGTCCGTTGTTCAGTGCCATTATGAATTCCTGGCGGACAGCTTTATTGAGATCATGGAATGGTTCCATACCGATCCATCCAAGATCAATCTGGAGATTACAGAGACCGGGGATGCCGGTGCAAAGAAGATGCTGCTTGATAATATGCTGAAGCTCCTGGATTACGGTATCCGGTTTTCTTTGGATGACTTCGGAACCGGACAGTCTAATCTGAATTATATTGTGGAGATGCCGGTCGATATCGTCAAATTCGACCGTACTATGATCATCTCTTATTTTGAGAATAAGAAGGCAGAGTATGTCATGGATGCCGCTATGCACATGATCCTCGAAATGGGGCTTAAGATCGTATCCGAAGGTATTGAAACGGCGGATCAGCTTGCTACCATGGAAAGGCTTGGTATTCAATATATTCAGGGATATTATTTTTCAAAGCCGCTTCCGACAGCGGAATTCGTTCAATTCCTGATCGAACGAAATCATTTGACCAGAACGGATTTCAGTATCATCAACAAAGAAATCCAAGAGAATCAATCTGCGGGTGAATCATTAACAGAAGAATCATCAGCAGAAGAATCATAAAAAAGAATCATAATAAAAGAATCAAAAAAATCGTAAATGAAATCTTAGACAGACAGGAATCTATATGGCTATCATTTATCTGGATCAATATCATACCGGTGTATATCAAGAGCATTTTACCTGTGAGCAGGGCATGACACTCTATCATGCCCTACGATCGCATGGATATTCATTATCCGGAGCGACCTGTGCCGGCACAGGAGTCTGCCGCGGGTGCATGGTCATGATTGCAGAAGAGGGCATGGAATGTCTTGCCTGTCATTACCGAATCCATACCGACGAATTACATGTGCAGATCCTGTCCTCCGTTCCGGAGCAGCATATTCTGTTATATGAACAGGATCCGGATTCCACATTAGTTAATAATCATTTGAGTTCAGATGATCCTGGTTTGTTATCGGCCGCCGGACAGGTAACAGAAGCTTCCTATGGTATGGCAGTGGATCTCGGCACCACAACTCTGGCGTCTGCCCTTGTGGATCTTAAGTCCAGCAAAGTGGTATCCCAGGCCGGATGCATGAATCGTCAGGCAAGGTACGGAGCAGATGTTATATCCAGAATTCAATATGCTTGTGAGAAGGAGCATGGACTTACAATTCTTCATGACCTCGTATGGGAGGATGTGAATCATCTCCTTGCCTATTATCAGGAGCAGGGGTATTCCAGAGAATCCATTCAGACCATACAATTTGTCGGTAATACGACCATGCTGCATTTCTTACTAGGTCACAGTGTAGAGGGACTTGCCGCGTATCCATTTTCTTCGGATCTCTTATCCGCCTGTTCCGGCAGTTATCAGGATGTCCATATTCAGACCGCTTCCGGCAGATCTGCCTTTGTGGGAAGTGATATCACTGTGGGAGCAGCGGTACTTGGTCTCGGAAGAACGGAACGCTATGATCTGCTGATCGATCTTGGTACGAATGGTGAGCTGTGTCTGTTAAATCAGGATCGCGGCGTGTGTACGTCAACCTCCTGTGGTCCGGCCTTTGCGAATAGTGTCAGGAACGGAAGAGCTTATGGCTCTACCTTATTAGATCAGTTATCAGAGCATTACCGGGACGGAGATCTGGATGATACCGGACTTCTTCATGAACCATATTTTGAAACCGGTATTATATGCGGCGAATATGTCATTACGCAGGATACCATTCGGGCAATTCAACTGGCAAAGGCAGCGATCCGAACCGGTATTGAATTAGCCGCATACGAATTAAGACTCCCTCTTGAAGAGATCTCGCATGTGTATTTGGCCGGAGGCTTTGGCTTCCATCTGAATCTTGATTCTGCTTTTACCTTGGGACTCTTTCCGAAGGAGCTCTATGGACGGATTCAGATTGTCGGTAATACTGCATTGCAGGGGGCAGTCCGTCTTCTTACGGATCCCGCATTTTCGAAAGAGGCAGATTCCGTTCTGGCAAACTGTCAGGTATTAGATCTGTCCATGAATAAGAATTTTCAGGAATTCTTCATTCATCGTCTGAATTTTCCTAAGGATCTATGATTTCAAGGGTTGATTCCCATTTTTCTGTCTTTCATTCCAAAAGAATCAACAATCATCCCAATCTGACGATATATATATCAGATGGTTCATAGCAAATAAATGCACAAGGGGATGAGACTATGAATATAGCATTATATGAAGATGATGCTATCAGCAGGAGCTTCATGAATCAATGCATTCTTAAGACTGTGCCGGATTGTGATGTATCCGAATATACAACGGAAGAAGACCTGTTATCCGGACAGAAGGAGCTGGATCTGGTATTTTTACAGGTTCGATCGGATGATCCGAACGGTATGGAATTGGCAAAGAAGCTAAAACGCATGAATGGATGTCTTCCAATCGTATTACTGGCCGACACAAATGACTATGTATATGACGCATTTAATATTCAGGCATTTCAATATCTGTTAAAGCCGGTCAAGGAACAGCAGCTGAAGGCGGTTTTGACGCGGGCAGAGCAATATGCCGACCGGATCGAGGAGTGCCGTCAGGCAAGGATCGTACTGAAGACGAAGAATACCACGTATTCCGTACTGAAATCCGAAATCTGCTATATAGAAAGCAATTTGAAAAAGCTTCTGATTCACACAGGGACGGAATGTATTGAAATCTATGGGTCCATGAAGGATATGGAACAGCAGCTTGGAGACGGATTCTACCGTTGTCACAGAGGATATCTTGTCGGATTATCTTATGTTAAGAGCTACAGCACAGATACGATCACGCTTACCAATGGAGAAGAGCTCCTGTTATCGAAGGAACGATATCGGGAATTTGATCTGGCCTATCGAAGCTATCTTAAGATCCGGCAAAATTGATCGGATAAGAAAGGATTGGTTCAGAGGAAGAATGAAAATCAAATATCATACATAAGGAGATGGCGCATGTATCAAAGGATTGATCGATTACTTTCATTTGGTGTGCGTTATATTTTTATCTTATTATATATACTAATACTATAATATATATCCAAATAGGATACATCAAGATAAAAGATCATAAATGATAATGTCAAAGGAACTATAAAAGAAAGGGGAATGTATATGAAGATAGCAAACAGCCAGGTCACAATGGGTTCTGCCAGACAATATATGCAGATGGGGAACTCGGCAAACAGAAAACAGGAGGGGAATTTCCTGCAATATGTATCGGAATCGTCTGAGTCTGATTACCGATACAAGGATACCTATGATAAGAACTGTGCAGATCAGGAGGATGGTTATAGTAAGTCTCAAACAGGTAAGAGGATAGAAGGTAACGATAATCCTCAAACAATTAAAAGCTTAGACGGTACCGATCCGTTACAGAACACAGATAGTATCAATAAAACCGGGGGAGCAAATAACAATACCGGAAGCCGGGCAACAGCCCTTCAGTATTCGCTATTACAGCTGTTAATGCACCGCTTGTTCTATTCGTATATGCAGGGTGGCGTGCTTTCCTGGTCCGGAGGCGGAGCAGGTCAACGAATGATCACTTATGAGGAATATGAGGACAGCGCGTTTTACGCACAGGGACGTGCTCTTACAGAGGACGGCAGACAGATTGATTTTAATATCGATGTCATGATGAGCAGAAGCTATATGGAATATATGGATATGCCGATGATGCAGCTTGGCAATGCGTTATGTGATCCACTGGTGGTTCATCTGGATTCCTCTTACACACAGATATCCGACCAGAAATTCCGCTTTGATCTCGATGCAGACGGGGCAGAGGATTCCATTTCTATGCCGGGGAAAGGGAGTGGATTCCTTGCCTTGGATCGCAACGAGGATGGTGTGATCAACGATGGAAGTGAATTGTTTGGTACCAGCAGCGGGAATGGGTTTGCAGATCTGCAAGCCTATGATAGTGACGGAAATGGCTGGATTGATGAAAATGATGAGATCTATGATAAGCTGAAGGTATGGTGCAAGGGAGAAGACGGCAAGGATATTCTGATGAATCTGAAGGAAGCGGATATTGGAGCGATATTCTTGGGAGCCAAGGAAACCGAATTCTCCATGTATGGGTTAAACGGCGGCTTAAACGGAGTGGTTAGATCCACCGGATTCTTCTTGAAGGAAAGCGGCGGTGCGAGTACCATTCAGCAAATGGATCTTGCAAAGGGAGAAGTGAAGGAGCCGAAAAAAACCTCGAAATACATGGGATATACCATCGGATCCGGAGGCGTTGCCATGGAACAAGCTGATTATCAGGGGATTCTGACGGTATCGACGCCGAATATAGGCTCGGTTGGACAGAATGAACAGAAAGATAACAGAGAAACCAGGCAATATCAAACCAATAAGGATATTGCCAGAGAACGGGAGGATCGGAATTACCGTAGCCGTGTCCGAAGGAACAGAAGACTTCAGGAGGAACGGATCGTAAGGCAAAGAAATCAAAGGAAACGAAGAAAACAGGAAGAGGAGGAGCTCTTACTTGAAAGACAACAGCAGGACCTTCTCGACAGACGTTCCATTACAGAGGACCAGATTGAGAAATTACTAGAGGATCGTTCTTTTTCATTTATTTAAGTAAGATATTAGCAAAACCCTGTCCGGGGTACCAATTCAGATCCGGGCAGGGATTTTTGTTTTCTGACTTTTGATTTCACAAGAAATGGATTGAAATTCATTTTATAAGATATCGGCAGAAATGATTTGCCTTATGATTCGAGTTACGATATAATAATGCAGAAATGCTTGCTTGCAAGAGCGTTTCTGCGAAATTGGATCATGAACGAAGTTCATGATATAATATATCAGTTAAAGGAAGCATTCATATAGGATGCATACGAAGGAAGAAGTCAAAGGATCGTCAGAAGCAATATGATGAATCTATGCAGTCTGTCAAGCGGCAGTAGTGGGAATTGCATATATGTGGGTACGGAAACCACGCATGTACTCGTGGATACCGGAGTCAGCAAGAAACGGATCATGGATGAATTGCATTCTCTGGATATGACTCCGGAGGATATTCAGGGAATCCTGATCACGCATGAGCATTCGGATCATGTGCAGGGACTTGGTGTATTCAGCCGTAAATATCATGTGCCGATCTATGCCACCCGGCCTACCATCGACGCGATCCTTCGGATACAAAGTCTTGGGCAGATCGATCCGGAGCTGTTCGTTCCGATCGAAGCAGATGAACCTTTTACGGTCGGTGATATAAGGGTGGAAGCGTCCAGAGTCTGGCATGATGCTGTCGATCCGGTCTGCTATCAATTCTATCATCAGGATAAGAAGATCAGTATCTGTACTGATCTTGGCGATTATACGGATTATCTGGTAGAGAAGCTAAAAGGATCGGATCTACTTTTCATCGAAGCGAATCATGATGTGAATATGCTCCTGGTCGGACCGTATTCCTATCCGTTAAAGCAGCGGATCTTAGGGGATCACGGGCACCTCTCGAATGACCGTTCCGGCGAGTTCCTATGCGAGCTTCTGAACGATCATATTAAAGGGATCATGTTGGGACATTTAAGCAAGGAGAATAATATACCTGAGCTTGCATACGAGACCGTGGCATTTGCACTTAAGGATAACCCGTATACGAAGGATGTCCGGGACTTTCATCTGCAGGTGGCGAACCGGTCAACGCATTCCTATGTGATGACGACGGGATAATTAAAAGAGGCGTTCTATGACTGAAGAAGAAGCATAATGATAAAGGTGTATTGAAACCATTTATTCATGATTGCCATGTATTATAAGAAGGTCTATTAATAATTTAATTAATAAAAGTAAGGAGAATAACCTAAAATGAACAAAGCAGTGATAACCGTAGTTGGAAGAGATACCGTAGGTATTATAGCCAAGGTATGCACATATCTTGCAAATAATCAGATCAATATTCTGGATATTTCCCAGACGATCGTGCAGGGATATTTTAATATGATGATGATCGTGGATGTGGATTCTTCCTTGAAGGATTTTAAGATCATATCTGATGAATTGGTGCAGATTGGAGAGGAGATCGGTGTTGTGATCAATCTTCAGCGGGAAGAGATCTTCAATATGATGCATCGAGTGTAATCCACGATAATACTGTATGATTATCAAGCGCAGGATATATTATTGTTATAGAATACGCTTCAGGGAATATAGCGTTTGATTCATAAAATACAGGATAAGCTGTATGAAACATAGAAATGTTATAATCAGACTCGGCAGGATTGGATGATTTATATATGAGCCGAGCGGATTAAGTAATAGTAAGAAAAGGACAAGAAATACATGATCAATATACATGAAGTAATTGAAACAAATGAAATGATACAGAAGGAGAATCTGGATGTCCGTACGATCACAATGGGGATCAGTCTTCTGGACTGTAATGGTGCGTCGTTACAAGAGGTATGTGATAAGGTCTATGCGAAGATTACGGAATCTGCCAAGGATCTGGTTCAGGTTGGCAAGGACATCGAGCTGCAATATGGAATTCCGATCGTCAATAAACGGATCTCGGTGACTCCGATCGCGCTGATTGGCGGCTCTGTCTGCAAGACGATCGATGATTTTGTAACGATTGCCAAGACTTTGGATGAGGCAGCGAAGAAGGTCGGCGTGAACTTTATCGGCGGTTATTCTGCACTTGTGACTAAGGGAATGACTCCTGCGGACGAGCTGCTGATACGCTCCATTCCGAGAGCCCTTGCAGAGACGGATGTGGTATGCAGCTCGGTCAATGTGGGCTCTACCAAGACCGGTATTAATATGGATGCCGTCAAATTGATCGGTGAGATGATCAAGGAAGCCGCTGAATTAACGAAAGATCAGGATTCGATTGCCTGCTCCAAGTTCGTCGTGTTCTGTAATGCACCAGATGATAATCCCTTTATGGCAGGCGCCTTTCACGGCGTGACGGAAGCTGACAAGATCATCAATGTCGGTGTCAGCGGCCCGGGTGTTGTTAAGACTGCTATATCTCAGGTGCGCGGCGAGAACTTCGAGGTTTTATGTGAGACGATTAAGAAGACCGCATTTAAGATTACCCGTGTCGGCCAGTTGGTAGCACAGGAGGCTTCGAAGCGGCTGAATGTTCCATTTGGTATTATCGACCTGTCCCTTGCGCCAACACCGGCGGTAGGAGACAGCATTGGTGAGATCTTAGAGGAGATCGGACTGGAATATGCAGGAGCGCCGGGAACGACGGCAGCCCTTGCACTCTTAAATGATCAGGTGAAAAAAGGCGGAGTTATGGCTTCTTCCTATGTTGGCGGTCTGTCAGGTGCCTTTATTCCGGTCAGCGAGGATCAGCGGATGATCGACGCAGCCGTTGCCGGTGCGCTTTCCTTAGAGAAATTAGAGGCTATGACCTGTGTCTGCTCCGTGGGACTGGATATGGTTGCGGTTCCGGGAGATACGAAGGCGACAACCATCTCCGGTATCATTGCGGATGAGATGGCGCTTGGCATGGTAAATCAGAAGACCACTGCAGTCCGGATCATTCCTGTAATCGGCAAGAAGGAAGGGGACAATGCTGAATTCGGCGGTCTTCTTGGACATGCACCGATTATGCATGTAAATCCATTTGGCTGTGATGACTTTATTAACCGCGGCGGACGGATACCGGCACCGATCCACAGCTTTAAGAATTAGTTAATATCAAGTAGTATTGCTTATAATGATTATTAGATAATATTGCTTATATGGAGGAAAAACTTATGAATCGTCCGGCAAAGATTACAGGATATATTGCTGCAGGAATGATGGCAATTCAATTCCTTTTCACGATCCTGATTACCGTTGCACAGAATCCGTTTGTGCGAATAACTTCATTACCTGTTTCTGCAGTGACACCATTTGTATTTCCAGTTGTCTCTATTCTTAGGACTCTTGCCTTACTTATGGTATTAGGAATATACTGCCTGGTAATATCTACAAGAAGGAATTATGAAGGTAAGGAGAAGCTGATCGGTATTTTATTTGCAATCCTGTATGGAGTTTTACAGTTGATCTTCACATACGCGGCACCTTTGGAAACTATGATCTACAGCCGTATCGGAAGTGCCATGCATCTTGCGAAATTATCATCTGTCAGTTCCATCATTTCCATGGTCAACGCGCCATTTGCAATTGCAGGGACCATACTGATCGGATTGTCGTTTGGATGTGTATTTATGCAGAGGAATATAAAAAGCGATATAGATTATTGATACGTGTTATTATGCTTCTCCTTCGGATATACTTATATGCAGGGAAGCGCAGGGAAGATTAAGAAGAAAAAAATGATTATGAATATGAATGGATATAGCAGGAGGGATTTCTATGACAGATTCCATACAAATCCGATGAAATGAATATATTGATCAGATAAAGAATATCTATGGTTCACATTTGAAGCAGATCATATTATTTGGCTCCTATGCAAGAGGTGATTTTAACGAGGATTCAGATATTGATTTGATGATATTATTGGATATCACAGATTTAGAAATCAAGAATTATCGACATTTATTATCTTATGCAACTTTTGATTTTAATATGGAATATGATCTGGATGTTAAACCGATTGCAAAAAGTGAAGAGCATTTTAATAAGTGGGTAAATAATTATCCATTTTATTATAATGTTGCCAAAGAAGGAGTGACATTATATGCAGCATGAGGATATGGGGACTCGTACAGATCTGGTTAAGTATCGATTAGAAACTGCTAACAATGATCTTCGAAGTGCAGAAATCTTATTACAGGCTAAAGATTATTAAAGATAACTTATTATATGGAATTGGAGTAGAAGCGAATGTTAGAGCATTTGAAGCCTGAACGGGTCTTTTACTATTTTGAGGAAATCAGCAAGATTCCGCGTGGGTCTTATAATACAAAACAAGTGAGTGATTATTGTGTTTCGGTTGCCAATGAGCTTGGTCTTTCGGTGCGGCAGGATGAGCTGAATAATGTAGTGATCAAGAAACCGGCGTCGAAGGGCTATGAGCATTCTCCGGTGCTGATGTTACAGGGACACTTAGATATGGTCTGTGAGAAGGAGTCCGGTGTAAAGCATGACTTTGAACATGACGGACTGGACTTGATGATTACAGAGGACGGATATGTGACTGCGGATGGCACGACACTTGGCGGAGATGATGGAATTTCGGTTGCAATCGCGCTGGCGATTCTGGAGGATGACAGCCTGATCCACCCGCCGTTAGAGGTGGTATTTACCACAGAAGAAGAGGTTGGTATGGATGGTGCGCTGGGACTTGAGACCTCCGACCTGCATGCAAAGTATCTGCTGAACTTAGACAGCGAGGATGAAGGAATCCTGACGGTTAGCTGTGCAGGCGGCTCTACGGTAGAGCTACACCTTCCTTACGAAGTAGAGGAGAGCGATTCTCTGTCAGATAGTGCTCAGATATATATGCTGAAGGTTCAGGGCTTACAGGGCGGGCATTCCGGTGTCGAGATTGATAAGGGACGCGCCAATAGTAATAAGCTGATGGCGATTCTGTTACAGGATCTTGCCTTGACTCCAAACCTGAAGTATCGCTTGATTTCCATTCGGGGAGGACTCAAGCATAATGCAATCCCGAGAGAGACTACCGTCCATCTTGCTTTGCAGTCCGAGGCGGATGTGAAGCAGATTACAGGGAGTATCGGCCGATATCGCGAGTTATTTAAAAAGTGCTATGGCAGTGCCGATCCAACCATTGAGATTATTTTTGAATCCTGTGGAATGGAATATATGGTGAAAAATGGGCATGTACCTGTAAATTATGGAGATGGACAGGATTCCAATAGTATCCGTGTGATGACAAAGGCTTGTTCTGACCGTCTGATCCGCACCTTATACTTGCTGCCGAACGGTGTGCAGGCAATGAGTCAGGAGATTCC
>CACZRT010000105.1 GCA_902783585.1 uncultured Lachnospiraceae bacterium
ACATCTACCGTGAATTCGCCCAACAGAAGATTATTCGCCGCAAACCGGCTCTCCCCCTGCAGCACATTCACCGTAACACGACTCTGATTATCCCGAACGGTATACATCGTCTCCGTTCTGGAAGCCGGAATGACCGTGTTCCGCTCAATGATCGGACAATAATGACCGCTCTCATAGCCGCCATTTTCCCGCTCGACCGCCACCTCTGTTCCCAGTGTAAATGGACATACATCCGTCAGAATTACTTCACGAATGGATTCCCGCCGCTCCTTCATCGCCGCCTGAACCGCTGCGCCCAGAGCGATCGCCTCATCCGGATTAATGCTGGTATCCGGGAAGGTCCGGAATAATTTGCTGACAAAATGACGAACGACCGATAATTTGGTAGAGCCCCCGACCAGAACCACCTTGTCGATCTCGGACAGACGAAGTCTGGAATCCGACAGGCTCTTCTTCACAGGAACCCGAATCCGTTCAAGCAGATCCTCACACCGCCGTTCATAATCATCGATATCAACCTCATATTCATAGGTTGTCCCGTTAATTACGCACGTCATCTTGGATGTATTATTGTCTTCAAAACCAACCTTACATAATTCCGCCTGCTTATGAATATAGCGCATAGTCTTCACATCCAGATCGTCCAGCTCGGCATCCTGAAAATGATCAAAGAACATCTCCTGAAGAACATCCGTGAAATCCTCGCCGCCCAGATAATTATCACCGGCAACCGCACGCACCTCCAAGATCGGACCGGACAGCTCCAGAATGGACACATCAAAGGTACCACCGCCCAAGTCAAACACAAGAAACTTAGCATCCTTCTTACATTCATACAGACCATAAGCAATTGCCGCAGCCGTCGGTTCACTGATGATCCGTTCCACCTTGAAGCCTGCAAGCTCTCCGGCGCGCTTGGTTGCCTTCCGTCTGGAATCATTAAAATATGCAGGCACACTGATCACAGCCTCCGTAACCGGCTCTCCAAGATACGCCTCCGCATCCTCCTTCAGGGATCTTAGAACAAAGGAAGACAACTCCTCCGATGTGAAGAACTGTGTTCCAAGACGATATTTCTTATCGCTTCCCATGGTCCGCTTGAAGACTGCCGCAGCCGTATCCGGATACAGCTGCATCCGCTCTCTTGCAGTCTCTCCCACATAGACCTCTTCTCCGTCTACACTGACAACGGATGGAGTCAGATTCTTGCCCAGCCGGTTCGGAATGATCTTCGGACCATCCTCTGAATAATATGCGATCAAGCTGTTCGTTGTACCCAAATCTATTCCAACTATCATATATAATCACCTTTCTTCTTAGAACGCAATGCATCCAGCGTCAGCATCGGTTCAATATCATGCGGATTCACCTTCATTGCCTTCTCATATAACTCAACTGCCCGCTTCAGATTCCCTCGCATTTCCTCAATATTCGCCATGATCAGCCATGCATCATAGCAGATACCGAAAGCACAATGCCGGCATCTTGGAAGCGTCAGACAAGTCTCTAACATCTGCATCGCCTTGTCGAGATCCCCTAAGGATACGTATAGCTCTGCGGTCTCGAAGGTTCTAAGCGGCGCCAGCGGACGATACGACAGGTAGTATTCCAAGGTATCCGGTTCCTCCTGTTCATTCACCCGCAGATTCTGCGGAGCATGATTACTCCGGATCATATAATCCATGGTCTCATTCGCGACTGTCTCCGCCTGCTTCTTCTGTCCCCGCATATAATACGCGTTCGACAGGCGGATTCCGATCCGGGTCCGTTCGAGATCATTCTGCGTTGAAATCTTCCATGCTTCCTCCAGATACTTGACCGCTTTCCTCATCTCCCGATGATAGAAATAGAAGATTCCCTGTGCCTCTGCCAGTCTCGCCTTCTGGATCTGATACTCCCGACCCTTATTCTTTAAGTGGCTGACCCATACATACCATTCCTTGAATATGCGAAGTCCCTCCGATATATTTCCAAGTGCAAAATATGCCTCTGACAGCTTATCATAATAATCCGCTTTGGACAGAAGCTTCATCTTCTCTGCCCGGTCACAGGTCTCCTTCACCTTCTGGATATCCTTCTTACAAGTATACAACTCGATCAGCCGATTGTAAATGGAAGTAGATGGCTTATAATGTCGAAGTGCATCATGCAGTACCGCAATTGCCTGATCCCAGTCCATCAGCGCCTGATAACACTTGGAGGAATTCACAAACGGCAGGATCGACCACTCCTCATCCATCAACGAAATTGACTTCTTATAGTACTCTAATGCCTCCTCAAACTTGCCCTGCGCTTGATAAACATAGCCAATGTTATTCAACGCATAGATATTCTCCGGCTCGGATTCCAATGCCTTCCGATAATCAGCAAGTGCCTCCTCAAAATTAAAATTATCCATATACAGCAGTCCGCGCTCTATGTAATAATAAGCATTATCCGTGATCTTAAGCTGCTTGGTCGCTTCCTCGATCGCCATCTGATATGCAGACTTAAGTTCATACTTATCATAACGATTACTGTATATCTCCATTAATGCATGATGAACCCTGGTATGCTCCGGATCTAGATCCTGAACCTGCTTATAATAACGAAGTGCCTCTTCATTCCGATCCAGACGCTGCAGACAGATTCCACAATAATAGATAATATC
>CACZRT010000106.1 GCA_902783585.1 uncultured Lachnospiraceae bacterium
ATTACTCAACAAGATGAAGCAATCAAATATATTCTGGCATCGGAGAGCTCCGCGATCACCTCGGTTGGCGGAGAGATCCTTCGTGATATCGAACCGGGCGAGATCATAACCATTACGAAAGACGGAATCGCTTCTGATCGTAGTCTTTGCCAGAAGGAACGTGCACATTGTATCTTTGAGTATATCTATTTTGCCCGCTGTGATTCGATTATGGATGGGATTGAGATTCATGATGCAAGAGTGAATGCCGGTCGGGCACTTGCAAGGGCGGCTAAGATCCCTGCCGATCTGGTGGTGGGTGTTCCGGATTCCGGTCTGGCCGCGGCAGAAGGATATGCGTTAGAGTCCGGAATTCCATTTGCACTGGCCTTTCATAAGAACAGTTATATCGGACGGAGCTTTATCAAGCCGACGGATGAGGAACGGCGCACGGCAGTTCATATGAAGCTTTCCGTGCTTAAGAATGTTGTCAGGGATAAACGGATCGTTCTGATCGATGATTCAATTGTGCGCGGAACGACCATGCGGCAGTTGATTGATATGTTGAAATCAGCCGGTGCGAGGGAGGTGCATGTCCGGATCAGTTCGCCGCCATTTCTCTATCCTTGTTATTATGGGACAGATGTTCCGACTGCGAAGCAGCTGATCGCTTCTGAACATTCCGACGTGGAGATCTGTAAGAGTATCGGTGCCGATTCCCTGCATTATCTGAGAGTGGAGGACTTTGAAAGTATGGTGGGAGAACTTCCGCTGTGTACGGCATGCTTTACGAATCAGTATCCGGTAAAAAATGAAATAAAGTTAAAATAGCACTTGACTTTTGTTATTAAAGTATTATACTGTATTTAGTTTAGAAAATTAATGTGTGTAGTAAGAGGCAAGGGCGCTTCGGGTATGTGTACTCGAAGTGCCCTTTTCTTTATTCACAGGACTGTTACATAAAAAGCGATTGGATCATGATTGGATATAGGGAGGAACGCTTATGAATGAGATCATGCAGGAATTACAGGAGAAAGGTTTGTATGATGCTTCTTTGGAACATGATAACTGCGGAATCGGTGCGATTATTCAGATGGATGGTAAGCCAAGTCACAAGCTGGTAGCAGATGCCTTAAGCATTGTTGAGAATCTGGAGCACCGTGCCGGTAAGGATGCAGAGGGTAAGACCGGTGACGGTGTCGGAATCCTGACACAGATCCCACACAAATTCTTCAAGAAAGTAATGGAGCAGGAAGGTGTGACACTTCCGGACCGGAGGGGCTATGCGGTCGGGATGTTCTTCTTCCCGTCCAATGATCTTAAACGTCGGCAGGCAAAATCGATGTTTGAGATCATTGTGAAGAAGGAGGGGATGAAGATTCTTGGCTGGAGAGAGGTTGCCATCCATCCGGAGGTATTGGGAAGCAAGGCGAGAGAATGTATGCCGGTTATTTCACAGGTATTCATTGAGCGTCCGGCCGGTATTCTTAAGGATCTGGACTTTGACCGCAAGCTGTATGTGATCCGCAGGGAATTTGAGCAAAGTAACGTGAATACGTATGTTCCGTCTTTGTCGTGCAGAACGATTGTATATAAGGGAATGTTCTTAGTCGGACAGCTTCGCACATTCTTTCAGGATCTTACGGATCGGGATTATGAGTCTGCGATCGCCATGGTGCATTCCAGATTCTCGACGAATACGAATCCGAGCTGGAATCGGGCGCATCCGAACCGGTTCATGGTACATAACGGAGAGATCAATACGATCAAGGGAAATGCAGATAAGATGCTGGCCCGTGAGGAGACCATGCATTCCGAATGCTTTAGTGCAGAGGATATGACGAAGGTGCTTCCGGTCATATCTTCGAGCGGATCAGATTCTGCGATGCTGGATAATACCTTGGAGTTCCTTGTAATGAGCGGCATGGATCTTCCTCTTGCTGCCATGATCGCCATTCCGGAGCCGTGGGCACACAATGAAACATTGTCCCAGGAGGAACGGGACTTTTATCAATATTATGCAACGATGATGGAGCCTTGGGATGGCCCGGCGTCGATCCTGTTCTCAGACGGTGATGTGATGGGGGCGATCTTAGACCGGAATGGTCTGCGTCCGTCCCGGTATTATGTCATGGATGACCGGAGACTGATCCTGTCCTCCGAGGTTGGAGTGCTTCCGTTAGATGAGAAGCATATTGTGAAGAAGGAACGGCTGCATCCGGGCAAGATGCTCTTAGTGGACACCCTTGCCGGCAAGATCTATTCTGATGAGGAGATCAAGGAAAAATACGCGAAGCGGGCTCCGTATGGAGAATGGCTGGATATGAGCCTGATGGAACTTAAAGATATCAAGATTCCGAATGAGAAGGTGCCTTCGTATTCGGCGGAGGAGCGGAAGCGTCTTCAGAAGGCATTTGGTTATACCTATGAGAATTATCATGAGGGAATCCGGAATATGGCATTAAACGGAACCGAGCAGATCGGTTCGATGGGTGTGGATACGCCGATCGCTGCCTTGTCGAAGAATTACCAGCCGCTATTCTATTATTTTAAGCAGCTGTTCGCGCAGGTAACGAATCCGCCGATCGACGCCGAGCGGGAGAAGATCGTGACCTCCAGAACGGTATATGTCGGTAAAAATGGTAATCTCTTGGAGGAAAAGCCGGAGAACTGCCATGTCTTAAAGATCCACAATCCGATCTTGACGGATCTCGATCTCTTAAAGATCCAGCATTTGAATAAAGAGGGAATCAAGGCACAGAAGGTATCCCTCCTGTATTATAAGAGTACCCCGATGAAGCGGGTGATCGATCATTTATTTGTTGAAGTGGATAAGGCATATCGGGAGGGCGCAAGCATTCTGATCCTGTCCGACCGCGGCGTGGATGAAAATCATGTGGCGATCCCGTCTTTACTTGCGGTATCCGCTGTGCATAAGCATCTGGTTGAGACGAAGAAATGTACCGCAATGTCGCTGATCCTTGAGTCCGGAGAACCGCGGGAGGTTCATCATTTTGCAACACTGCTCGGATATGGTGCTTCGGCTGTGAACCCGTATCTGGCACATTCAACGATTCGGGAATTGATTGATGACGGTCTCTTAGATAAGGATTATTATGCAGCTGTCGAAGATTATGACAGTGCTGTGCTTTCGGGAATTGTGAAGATTGCATCTAAGATGGGTATATCTACAATCCAGTCTTATCAGGGAAGCAAGATTTTCGAGGCAATCGGTGTGTCCGAAGAAGTTATTCATGAATACTTCCCGGGTACCTTAAGCCGTGTAGGCGGCATTACCCTGGAGGATATCGGTCGACAGGTAGATGAACAGCACAGTCGTGCCTTTGATCCGTTAGGACTTCCGGCCGATCTGGAGCTGACAGCCGTTGGACGGCATAAGCTTCGCAGTCAGGGCGAGAATCACAGATACAATCCTCAGACGATCCATATGCTTCAGCAGTCAACCAGAGAGGGAGATTATGAGAAGTTCAAGGAATACACTCGCATGGTAGATGATGAGAAGACAGGATACTTGAGAAGTCTGATGGATTTTAAGTATCCGGAGGAAGGTGTTCCGATTGATGAAGTAGAGGATGAGATGTCGATTGTGCAGCATTTTAAGACCGGAGCTATGTCCTATGGTTCCATTTCTGAAGAAGCACATCAGACTCTAGCCATTGCCATGAATCACCTGCACGGTAAATCCAACAGCGGTGAGGGCGGCGAGAGTGATGAGAGGATTGCTTCGGCAGGCACCGAGCATGACAGAAGCTCAGCGATCAAGCAGGTAGCGAGCGGAAGATTCGGCGTGACAAGTAAATATCTGGTCAGTGCCAAGGAGATTCAGATCAAGATGGCACAGGGTGCGAAGCCGGGTGAAGGCGGACATCTTCCGGGGAAGAAGGTATATCCTTGGGTTGCCAAGACCAGACATTCAACACCGGGTGTCAGTCTGATTTCGCCGCCGCCACATCATGATATCTATTCGATCGAGGATCTGGCGCAGCTGATCTACGATCTGAAGAATTCGAATAAATATGCCCGTATCTCCGTTAAGCTGGTATCAGAGGCGGGAGTTGGTACGGTAGCTGCCGGTGTTGCCAAGGCGGGAGCGGAGGTCATCCTGGTTTCCGGATACGACGGGGGAACGGGAGCTGCACCGTTGAGCTCCATTCATAATGCCGGTCTGCCTTGGGAAATGGGTCTGGCAGAGACGCATCAGACCTTGGTGGCTAATGGACTGAGAGATCAGGTGGTCATTGAGACGGACGGTAAGCTGATGAGTGGACGGGATGTTGCGATCGCAGCAATCCTTGGTGCAGAGGAATTCGGATTCGCAACGGCACCACTCGTTACCATGGGCTGCGTGATGATGCGTGTATGCCAGCAGGATACCTGTCCGATGGGTGTCGCAACGCAGAATCCGGAGCTACGGAAGCGCTTCTCCGGCAAACCGGAATATGTTGAGAATTTCATGATATTTATTGCCAGACAGCTTCGGGAATATATGGCGAAGCTGGGAGTCCGGACGCTTTCTGAGTTAGTCGGAAGAACGGATCTGCTTATGGTGAAGGAGGCGCTTACCGATCAGGAAGCCCGGATCAGTCTGGATCAGATCTTATATGATATGTCGAAGGTCAGCAGAGATGTTCAGACCTTCCATCCGGAGCGGAGATATGATTTCAAATTAGATACGACAAAGGATGAAAAGGTACTATTAAGATCCAAGGAGATTCAGGCCTCGATCCAGAAGGGCAGCAAGAGCAGTCTGGACATAGAGCTGACGAATATTGACCGGACCTTCGGTACACTGCTGGGTGCTGAGATTACAAGAAATCATCCGGAGGGACTTGCCGAGGATACGATCGTGATCAACTGCAAAGGCTCCGGTGGACAGAGCTATGGCGCATTTATTCCGAAGGGACTTACCCTGCATCTTACCGGCGACAGTAATGATTACTTCGGAAAGGGACTGTCGGGCGGTAAGCTGATCGTACATGCACCGGAGGAGGCTAAGTATCGTCCGGAGGAGAATATCATCATCGGTAATGTGGCTCTGTACGGAGCAACCTCGGGAGAGGCTTATATTGCAGGTATGGCGGGCGAACGGTTCTGTATTCGGAACTCCGGCGCAACCGCGGTGGTTGAAGGCGTCGGCGAGCATGGCTGTGAATATATGACAGGCGGGCGTGCTGTTATCTTGGGACCGACCGGCAAGAACTTTGCTGCGGGTATGAGCGGAGGAATCGCTTACGTTCTGGACTTAAACAACACCCTCTATAAGAATCTGAACAAGCAGCTGGTCAATATGGAGCAGTTAGAATATAAGAATGATATAGAGGAATTGAAGAAGATCATTGAAAACCATGTGAAGTATACCGGTTCGAAGAGAGGGCAGGAGGTCTTAGAGCATTTCGATGCGTATATTACGCATTTCAAGAAGATCATTCCGGCGGACTTTAAGGAGATGTTAAAGCTGACTGCGGAATGTGAAGAACAGGGTATGAATCATGAACAGGCGCAGATTGAGGCGTTTACGAAGCTTGTCGGATAGTGAGGTGAAGGATATGGGTAAGGTAACTGGTTTTTTGGAGTATGACCGGGTGGATGGTCCGGTTGTGAGTGAGGAGGAGCGGCTCCGTAATTTCTATGAGTTCCATGCGCTTCTGCCACTGAATGAACAGTGTAAGCAGGCGGCTAGATGTATGGACTGCGGAGTACCGTTCTGTCAGGCGGGAGCGATGATCGCCGGAATGGCTTCGGGATGTCCGCTTCATAATCTGGTTCCGGAAATGAATGATCTGGTGTATCAGGGATGTATGGAAAAGGCATATCAGAGATTATCCATGACGCACAGCTTTCCGGAGTTTACTTCAAGAGTCTGTCCGGCTCTTTGTGAAGCAGCCTGTACCTGCGGGCTTCATGGCAAGCCGGTGTCTACGAAGGAGAATGAGAAGACCGTTATTGAATATGCCTATGAGCACGGACTTGTGAAGGAGACGGCCCCGGAGATCCGTACCGGTAAGAAGGTAGCTGTAGTAGGAAGCGGACCGTCCGGTCTTGCGGCAGCACAGCTCTTGAATCGGAGAGGACATAAGGTTACGGTCTTTGAACGGAAGGATCGTGTGGGAGGACTTCTTCGATATGGAATTCCGAATATGAAATTAGATAAATCTGTGATTGACCGCAGAGTCCGGCTGATGGAGGAAGCAGGGATCGAATTCATCGTGAATGCGAATATCGGAGCAGAGAATATGGAGGCTTCGAAGACGGGTAAGCCTGCCAAGACAAATAAGTCTTCCGAAGCAAAGAATGGATCTGTCAATCTTCCGCAGGAAATCAGTGTTAAGAGCCTGATGGAGGAATATGATGCGGTAATCCTTGCCTGCGGCGCTTCCAATCCGAGAGATATCAAGGCTCCGGGCAGAGAAGCAGACGGAATCTTCTTTGCGGTTGATTTCTTGGGAAAAGTTACGAAGTGGCTGCTGGATACGGACTTTCAGGAGCTGGAGACGGATTCGGATTCTACCCATAAGACTACAGCATCAAGGAATAAGGCTGGTAAGAATTCTCCGTATAGCTTGGTTAAGGGGAAGGATGTTGTAGTGATCGGCGGCGGCGATACCGGTAATGACTGTGTGGGAACCAGTCTTCGTCTGGGTGCCAAGTCCGTAACGCAGTTGGAAATGATGCCGAAACCGCCGGAAGAGAGAACAGCTTCGAATCCATGGCCGGAGTGGCCGAAGGTTGGCAAGACGGATTACGGCCAAGAGGAAGCCATCTATGTATCAGGGCACGATCCGAGAATCTATCAGACGACGGTGAAGGAATTCGTAAAGGATAAGACGGGTGCGTTAAGCAGTCTGGTGATCGTTGATCTGGTTCCGAAGAAGGATGAGAAGACGGGCAGGATGAATATGGTACCGGTAGAAGGAAGCGAACGGACAATTCCGGCGCAGCTGGTACTGATCGCGGCCGGCTTCCTGGGTAGTGAAAGCTATGTGACAGACAGCTTCGGAGTTGAGGTTGACAGCAGAACGAATGTGAAGACAGAGCCCGGCAAGTATGCAACCTCTGTTCCGGGAATCTATGCGGCCGGTGATATGCACAGAGGACAGTCCCTGGTCGTATGGGCGATCGCAGAGGGACGTGGTGCTGCCAGAGAGGTTGACCGGGATCTGATGGGATATACGAACCTGTAGGGAAGATAATAGGAGGATATATGACAAAGTATATATTTGTAACCGGTGGAGTAGTATCCGGACTAGGTAAAGGAATAACGGCAGCTTCCTTAGGAAGACTCTTAAAATCAAGGGGACTTAAAGTGGCTGCGCAGAAGCTGGATCCATATATTAATGTCGATCCGGGAACGATGAGCCCTTATCAGCATGGAGAGGTCTATGTAACGGAGGATGGCGCAGAGACTGATCTGGATCTGGGACATTATGAACGATTCATTGATGAGAATCTGAACCAGTATTCGAACCTGACCTCCGGTAAGGTCTATTGGAATGTGCTCAATAAAGAACGACGGGGGGAATACCTGGGCTCTACGGTCCAGGTAATTCCTCATATTACGAATGAGATCAAGGACTTTGTCTACCGGGTAGGCAATGAGACTGACGCAGATGTCGTGATCACGGAAATCGGTGGAACGATCGGTGATATTGAATCCCAGCCGTTTATTGAGGCGGTTCGGCAGATCTCGTTAGAGGTTGGTAAGACCAACAGCTTATTTATACATGTGACCCTGGTTCCGTATCTGCACGGATCTGAGGAGCACAAATCCAAACCGACCCAGCACTCTGTGAAGGAATTACAGGGAATGGGCGTCAGTCCGGATATCATCGTGCTTCGATGCGATGAACCGTTAGAGGAGTCCATTTTTAAGAAGATATCCATGTTCTGTAATGTGAAGGAGGATTGCGTCATTGAGAACCGGACGCTTCCGAATCTGTATGAGGCGCCGCTGATGTTGGAAGAAGCGGGACTTTCAAAGGTTGTATGCCGGGAGCTTGAACTGTCCGCACCGGAGCCGGAGCTTGACGAGTGGAAGAATCTGGTCTGCAATATTGCAAGCAGGAATCAGGAGGTAACGATCGGTCTGGTCGGTAAGTATGTCCAGCTTCACGATGCGTATCTGTCCATTGCGGAGGCCTTAAATCATTCCGGATTTGCTTTGAATGCGAATGTGAATATTGATTGGATCGATTCCGAGGATTTGAATGCCGGTAATGTCGAGGAGCGGTTAAAGCATTTACAGGGAATCATAGTACCGGGCGGCTTTGGCGACCGGGGAATCGAGGGAATGATCCTGGCGGCAGAATATGCACGGACACATGGAATCCCGTATTTTGGAATCTGTCTGGGAATGCAGATCGCCGTGATCGAATATGCCAGAAATGTGGCAGGTATCGCGGATGCCTGCTCCGGAGAATTTCATGAGCCTTCCGAGCATAAGGTGATTGATTTCATGCCGGGACAGTCGGATGAGGTTGCGAAGGGCGGAACGCTGCGGCTAGGCAGTTATCCATGTAGGGTCGTGCCGGGCACCCTGATGGCAGAATGCTATCAGATTCAAGAATCACAGACTTCCTCTATCATATCCGAGCGTCACAGACATAGATATGAATTCAATAATGAATACCGGCAGATCCTTACGGAGCATGGTCTTGTGATATCCGGAGAGTCGCCGGACGGAGAACTGGTCGAGACCGTCGAGATTCCGGATCATCCATTTTATCTGGGCGTACAGTTCCATCCGGAATTCAAATCCAGACCGAATCGTCCGCATCCGATCTTCCGTAAGTTTACAGAGGCGGCGTTAAAAGTTCAGGTTTGATGGTTCGATAAGCGCGATTCCATCATAGGATCTGTAAGGCTGTGATAGGAAGAAAATCAGAAATAATCATTTTGGAGTGAGAACAAATGAGCAATTATAATAAGAAAATCATACTGGAGGACGGAACGGAGTATCTGGGCTTCGGCTTTGGGGCTGACCGGGATGCCGTCTGTGAGATCGTATTTAATACTTCCATGGTGGGATATCAAGAGATCGTATCGGATCCATCTTATACAGATCAGGCCGTGGTCATGTCGTATCCGTTGATCGGGAATTACGGGATCACAGATGAGGATTATGAGAGTAAGACACCAACGATCGGGGCGCTGATCGTCAGGGATTATAATGATGAACCGTCGAATTTCCGATATACCGAGACGTTGTCAGAGCTGTTAGAGGACAATCAGATTCCGGGCGTCTATGGAATCGATACGAGGAAGCTGGTAAGAAGTATTCGGGATCTGGGGTCCAGGCGGGTGCTGATCACAACACCGGAGGTGACGGTGGAGGAGGGCTTACAGAGGATGAAGGAGACACCGGTCCGGCATGATGCAGTGAAGAGAGTCAGCTGCAAGAAGCGCTGGTATGCCCGTACCGCAAATCCGAAGTATAGTGTGGTTGCGATTGATTGCGGAATGAAGATGAATATCGTGCGAATGCTGAATAAGAGCGGCTGTAATGTAACGATCGTTCCGTATGATACGTCCTATGAGGAGATTCGGTTCATGAATCCGGATGGCGTATTTATATCGAATGGGCCGGGCAATCCGGAGGATGTACCGGAGGTGATCCGGACCTTACAGAAGTTAAGAGGCGAGGTTCCGATGTTCGGTATCTGTCTGGGACATCAGCTCCTTGCACTTGCGTATGGCGCGAAGACCTACAAGTTGAAATTCGGTCACCGCGGGGGCAATCATCCGGTGAAGGATATAGAGACCGGCAAGATTGAAATGACCAGTCAGAATCACAGCTATGCCGTGGACGACGCGTCTGTGGAAGGAACACCGCTTACCATATCGCATATCAATCTTCTGGATCAGACCGTGGAGGGACTGACCGTGAAGGAGGACTATGTATTCTCGGTGCAGTACCATCCGGAGAGTGCGCCGGGACCACAGGACAGTACATATTTATTTGACCGTTTCATTCAGAATATGGAAGCGTATAGAGAAATGATAAATCGTGTAGGATAGAGGAGTAGATGATCATGCCGAAACGAACGGATATTAAGAAGGTACTTGTTATAGGCTCCGGACCGATAGTGATCGGGCAGGCAGCAGAATTTGATTATGCCGGCACTCAGGCGTGTCTGGCGTTAAAAGAGGAAGGATACGAGGTCATTCTGGCTAACTCGAATCCGGCAACCATCATGACAGATACTTCGGTTGCGGATAAGGTGTATATGGAGCCTTTGACACTGGAATATATTGCGAGGATCTGCCGCTATGAGAGACCGGATGCAATCGTTCCCGGAATCGGAGGACAGACCGGTCTGAATCTTGCGATGCAGCTCTATGACAAGGGTGTTCTAAATGAGTGCGAGATAGAGCTTCTGGGTACGGATGCGGCAAGTATCCGCTGTGCCGAGGATCGGGAACAGTTCAAAGAGCTGTGTGAACGGATCGGGGAGCCGGTCGTGCCGTCTCAGATCACATATAGCATTGAAGAGGGACTTGAGGCGGCTGAAAGTATTGGATATCCGGTTATTCTAAGACCGGCATTCACCTTGGGCGGAACCGGCGGCGGCTTTGCCGATGATCCGGATGAGATGAAGGAAATGATGAAGAATGCCCTTGCTCTGTCGCCGGTGCATCAGGTGTTGGTTGAGAAGAGCATTAAGGGATATAAAGAGATTGAATATGAGGTCATGCGTGACGCAAATGATACTGCCATTGTGGTATGTAATATGGAGAATATGGACCCGGTGGGAATTCATACCGGCGATTCCATTGTGGTTGCGCCAAGTCAGACATTAACGAATAAGGAATATCATATGCTGCGTGACAGTGCGCTCCGGATCATCCGGGCGTTAGGTGTGAAGGGCGGCTGTAATGTGCAGTATGCTCTGGATCCGGAATCCTTCCGGTATTATGTGATCGAGGTCAATCCCCGCGTGTCCCGTTCGTCTGCGCTGGCATCCAAAGCAACCGGTTATCCGATCGCAAGGGTGTCTGCAAAGATTGCTGTCGGGATGAACTTAGATGAGATACAGCTGGCAAATACACCGGCGTGCTTTGAACCGGCACTGGATTATGTAGTTACCAAGATGCCTCGATTCCCATTTGATAAGTTCACGGACGCTTCAAATGTGTTGTCTACCCAGATGAAAGCGACTGGTGAGACCATGAGTGTCGGACGGACCATGGAAGAAAGTCTGCTGAAGGCAATCCGTTCCCTGGAGGACGGCAAGAATCATATTCATTTGGAGAAATTCGATTCCAAAAATATGTCGAAGGAGGAGCTGCTCGATTATATCAAGGAGGGTACGGATGACCGGATCTATGCCATTGCGCAGCTGATGTGGCTGGGCGTGGATCATCAGCGGATCTTCCGGAATACACGGATCGACATGTTCTTCTTAGATAAGATCAAGAATATCGTGGACTTTGAACGGAAGCTCGAGGCACTGAGGGAGGATAAGAAAGGATTATCGGAGGAACTCTTAAGAGAAGCGAAGAAAATGGGATTCTCAGATTCTTATATTGCGGAGCTTTTACAGATCACAGAGGAAGAGGTCTGGGAGTACCGGCGGGAGCTTAAAATCTTCCCGGTCTATAAGATGATCGATACCTGTGCCAGCGAATTTGAAAGCTATGTGCCTTATTTCTACTCGACCTATGAGGAAGAGAATGAATCGGTGGTTTCCGATAAAGAGAAGATCGTAGTGCTCGGCTCCGGTCCGATCCGGATCGGGCAGGGAGTGGAATTCGATTATTCCACGGTCCATGCGGTGAAGACGATTCATGAGCTTGGCTATGAAGCGATTGTGATCAATAATAATCCGGAGACGGTCTCTACAGACTATACCACTGCGGATAAGCTGTATTTTGAACCTTTGACCGTAGAGGATATCATGAATATTATCGAACTGGAGCATCCGGTAGGCGTGATCGCATCTCTGGGTGGACAGACGGCGGTGAATCTGGCAGAGCCGCTGTTCAAACGGGGGGTTAAGATCATCGGAACCGATCATGAGGCCATCTATCGGGCAGAGGACCGGGATGCGTTCGAGACGGTTATCGGCGAGCTTAAGATCCCGCATCCGAAGGGAGAGGCAGTCACAGATATTGAAAGCGGAGTCGAGGCGGCCTGCCGGATCGGTTATCCCGTGCTTGTGCGTCCAAGCTATGTATTAGGCGGACGTGCCATGGAGATCGTTGCAAATGAAGAGATGTTAAGACATTATCTGAAGACGGCGGTAGAAGTAGACGTGGACCGGCCGGTGCTGGTGGATAAATATATTGTGGGAAAAGAAGTGGAGATTGATGCGATCTGTGATGGGAAGGAGGTATTTCTCCCGGGCATTATGGAGCTGGTAGAGAGAACCGGCGTGCATTCCGGAGACAGTACCAGTGTCTATCCGCCGTTTTCCATTTCCGATTCCGTGAAGAAACGAATTGTGGAATATACGACGAAGTTGGGACTTGGAATCGGCATTGTGGGACTCTTCAACATTCAGTTCATTGTCGATCAAATGGAACATGTATACATTATCGAGGTAAATCCGCGGGCGTCCAGAAGTGTTCCGTTCCTGTCAAAGTCTACCGGATTCCCGCTTGTTAAGATTGCGACGAAGGCCATGCTCGGTATCAGCATTAAAGAACAGGGGATTACAGAGCTGGTGCCGCCGGAGAAGGATTTCTGGTATGTGAAGGCTCCGGCATTCTCCTTTGAAAAGTTAAATGGAATGGATGCGTATCTGTCGCCGGAGATGAAATCAACCGGAGAGGCAATCGGCTACGACCGGCGGCTGAAACGGGCATTTTACAAGGCATTACAGGCATCCGGAATTAAGATGAAGGACTATGGAACGGTTATGGTAACGCTGGCGGATGAGGATAAGGAGGAGGCGCTGCCGCTTGTCCGGCGATTCTACCAGATGGGCTTCAACATTGAGGCAACGGTAGGAACAGCAAATTATTTAAAAGAACATGGCATTCGTACCCGGGTTCGTGGTAAACTGAGTGATGGAAGCGATGAAGTACTGAAGTCGATTCAGGCAGGATATGTCAGCTATATCATTAATACCAGAGCCATTCTGTCCGGTATTCATTATGAGGACGGCGTGGCAATCCGGAAGTGCGCGGTCATGAACGGGGTGACGATGTTCACGTCACTGGATACGGTCCGTATTCTGCTGGATGTACTGGAGGAGATTACGCCGGAGATTTCGGTAATATAGAAGGGAATGAGAGTATGAATTATAAAGAAGATGAAATTATGGAATATATCGAGGAGGAGGACGCGAAGTTTATCCGTCTTGCGTTTCGTGATGCATTTGGCGTACAGAAGAATATTTCGGTAATGCCGACAGAGATCCATAAAGCCTTTCAGGACGGTATCGCCATTAATGCAAAGTCGATCCGGGGGTTTGAGGGATCTCCGGAGGCGAATCTGTTCCTGCGCCCGGACGCTTCGACGATGGCGGTCCTGCCGTGGCGGCCGGATACGGGGAAGGTGCTCCGTATGTATTGCGATGTGTGCACCAGTGACGGTAAGCCGTTTGAGGCAGATACCCGTAATATCCTGAAGGAAGCCATGAAGAAAGCCGACGCAGCGGGGATTGAATTCCGGTTTGGCTCTGAGATGGAGTTCTATCTATTCAAGACGGATGATGAGGGCAAGCCGACGAAGATCCCGTATGATGAGGCGGGATACATGGATATTGCGCCGTTAGACCGCGGTGAGAATATCCGTCGGGAGATCTGTCTGACCATTGAGGAGATGGGACTTACTCCGGAACGTTCACATCATGAGCGGGGACCGGGACAGAATGAGATTGATTTCCATTATGGGAAGCCGCTTAAGGCTGCAGATCAGATGATCACGATGAAGATGGTAGTCAGTACGATCGCGGACCGGAATGGATTATATGCGGATTTTTCTCCCGTTCCATTATCCGACAAGCCGGGAAATGGTTATCATATCAATATCTTTGCCAAGGATCGGGATGGGAATGATGTGGTGAAATATGCGGCAGCAGGTATTGTTGAAAAGATAAGGGATATCACCATATTCCTGAATCCGACGGATGCTTCCTATACCAGATTCGGCAACGGAAATGCGCCGGATAAGGTGAATTGGTCCAGCACCGGCGGTTCAGAGCTTATGTATATCAGTGATTGCCAGGGACAGACGAGAGTGGAGCTCCGTTCGCCGGATGCATTAAGTAATCCATATCTGGTCTATGCGCTTCTGATTCATGCCGGTCTGTACGGGATCGAGAATCACAAGGAGTTGCCGGAGGAAATGGACAGCAATGAGATCCTGCTTCCGAAGTCCCGGAAGGAAGCAATGAAGATTGCGTATAACAGTGACTTTATTCACGAGATTCTTCCGAAGGGGATCGTTGATAAATATACTTCGTAATCTCCATTACGAATACTTAGGATTGTGGAAGGTTAGAGAATTGAAATAAGTAATCAAAGGACTTTGAACATAGATGGCAAAAGAACTGGCAAGTCAATATTCGATACTGATCGTGTCGTCGAATGATCAATTTAATATGACAGTGAAGAAGGTTCTGCCAAGCAGGAGATGCCGGGCGTTAGAGATCCGGAAGAGCGCTTCTGCGGCAAAACGGGAGCTGATCACGGGACGTTATGATATCGTCATCGTCAATGCTCCGCTTACCGATGAGATGGGCATGGACTTTGTCATGGATATCCATAATAAATATCATGTCGGAATCATTCTGGCTGTGCCGGCAGAGATATTCAGTGATGTATCCGGGCGGATGATCGATCATGGCATTCTGACCATATCCAAGCCGGTCAAGGGACAGGAGATCGACCGGAGTCTGCGGCTGCTCTTTGCGTTTAAGGATCAGTTGAAGCAATCGGAGAAGAAGATCCTAACCTTAGAAGAGAAGATGGAGGAGCTGCGTACCGTCAGCCGCGCCAAGATCCTGCTGGTGCAGAAGGGAATGACGGAAGACGAGGCGCACGCCTATATCCTCAAGCAGTCCATGGACCGGGGACTGACGAAACGAGCCGTGGCAGAAGAGATATTGGAATAAATGCGTCAATATATAAGACAAGATGACTGCGAATCTGCGTGGTCATCTTTTTCGATTTGTATCGGTTGGTAATTACCAATAGTGTCACTCTTGAAAAAAAGTGATTATTATGTTAATATAACGTTCATTGTATAATGATACTTAGGAGGTATATATAGATTATGAAGCTTGGAATCGTGGGTCTCCCGAATGTTGGAAAGAGTACCTTATTTAATTCACTTACGAAGGCGGGAGCAGAGAGTGCGAATTATCCGTTCTGTACGATCGATCCGAATGTGGGTGTGGTTGCAGTTCCGGATGAAAGACTGAAGAAATTAACAGAGATGTATCATTCGGCTAAGACGACTCCGGCAGTGATCGAGTTTGTGGATATTGCAGGATTGGTTAAGGGTGCATCGAAGGGGGAAGGACTTGGGAATCAGTTCCTCGCAAATATTCGTGAGGTGGATGCGATTGTGCATGTGGTCCGCTGCTTTGATGACGCGAATGTGATCCATGTGGATGGCAGTGTGAATCCGCTCCGCGATATTGAGACCATTAATTTTGAGTTGATTTTTTCGGATATAGAGGTGCTGGAACGCCGGATCGCCAAGACGATGCGCGGCGCGAAGAATGACAAGGCGCTTGCGAAGGAGCTGGAACTACAGAATCGCATGAAGGAGCACTTAGAATCCGGTAAGCTTGCCAAGACCTTCGAGACGACCGATGAGGATGAGCTTGCATGGCTTCAAGAATATAATCTACTTACTTATAAGCCGGTAATCTTTGCAGCGAATGTGGCAGAGGATGATCTGGCTGATGACGGCGCCGGTAATGAATATGTTCAGGCTGTCCGGAAGTATGCGAAGGACAGTGACTGTGAGGTCTTTGTTGTCAGTGCGCAGATCGAGGCTGAGATTGCGGAGCTTGACGATGAGGAGCGGAAGGATTATCTGGATGCGCTGGGGATAAAAGAGTCCGGATTGGATAAACTGATTAAAGCAAGCTACTCTCTGCTCGGTCTGATCAGTTATCTGACAGCGGGTGAGACGGAGACGCGGGCATGGACGATTGAGAAGGGGACGAAGGCGCCACAGGCGGCAGGTAAGATTCATTCGGACTTTGAACGAGGATTTATACGGGCTGAGATTGTGAGCTATGATGATCTGATTTCGCTTGGCTCCATGAATGCCGTGAAGGAAAAGGGATTGCTTCGTTCGGAAGGAAAAGAGTATGTCGTGCAGGACGGAGATGTGATCCTCTTTAAGTTTAACGTATAAGATAACAAATGAACGCAGGCGTTTGAGTTTTCGTTTTGAAGAGACAGGAAAGGGTTAGTATCATGAACAGTATTGATTTTCCGAATCTGGGAATTCATTTTAACAATGTGCCGAGCGGCTTTACGGTATTTGGCTTTGAGATTAAGCTATATGCTGTTGTAATTGCCTGTGGTTTTCTGGCGGCGTTCTGGATCGCTTCGAGGGAAGCGAAACGGACCGGACAGGATCAGGAGATGTATCTGGATTATCTGTTATTCATGCTGATCCCGTCAATCTTGGGAGCAAGACTGTATTATGTGCTCTTTAATCTGGATTACTATTTTGCGCCGGAGCTTACCTTCGGACAGATGCTGACAAGGGTTCTGAATCTGCGGCAGGGTGGTCTGGCTGTCTATGGCGGAGTGATCGCCGGAGTGATCGTCTGTATTATCTTTGCTAAGGTTAAGAAGATCTCGTTCTTCACGATGTTGGATACGATCATGATCGGTGTGCCGCTTGCACAGGCTATGGGGCGATTGGGGAATTTCTTCAATCGGGAAGCGTTCGGAACGTATACGGATTCTTTGCTTGCCATGGCAATTCCGCTTGATTATTATGAGTCCCGGGGATCGCTGACGGGCTTGGTACGGGAAGGTATTATTACAGAGGAAATGCTTGCAAATACGGTAGATGGTTCTATCTGGGTGCATCCAACGTTCCTGTATGAAGCAGTATGGAATCTGGCGCTGTTTGTGTTCCTGATGGTGTGGACACGGAAGAAGAGATTCCGTGGGGAGAACTTTGCAATCTATGTATTCGGTTACGGAATCGGAAGGTTCTTCATTGAGGGGCTTCGGACGGATCCGTTGATGATCGGCAATACGAATCTGAGAGTGTCTCAGGGGCTTGCACTGATACTTGCAGTTGGTGCTTTGATCTTCTATATATACCGCGATGTACAATATCGCAGATATGGGAAATATGTGATCGAAGTCGGGAATGTGGCAGGTAAGAAGGAATAGTGTAATAGTAGGGGGCATTAAGAATCAATAAATAACAATTGTATAACGAATATCAAAGAGCTGTCGTATCAGATGATCCTGTCATCTGTACGATGGCTTTTTTATTTTGCGGACAGTCGGGCAGGAATGAATGGTTCCTGCTTTTTTGATGAAAAAGGAATGGATTATGACCATTTACCAGCAGAATCTGTAAAAAATCGACAAAAGCCCTGAGAAATTTTTGTTAAAAATCACAGAAATGGGCTATTGAACTTTCCCTAAAAATCCTTTATAATGGCAACTAGGTGGTGAAAAGTGGGGGTCAAGACCAGAAAATGGAGATTTCCACAAAAATATCCACATTTTCCACAATGAATAAAAACGCGAAGGGGGGAATGACCAGTATGCCGAGCGGGTTTAAGGGACAATTTAATCACAGCATCGATGCAAAAGGCAGACTGATCATTCCTACCAAACTTCGTGGGGGATTGGGCGAAAGCTTTGTTCTTACTAAGGGCTTGGATGGATGCTTATACGGATATCCGAATGATGAGTGGCAGAACTTTGAAGAGAATCTGCGCAAGATCTCAAATAGTAATAAGAACGGAAGAAAGCTGAAGGAATACTTCGTGGCAGGTGCGATTGACTGTGAATTTGATACGCAGGGCCGGATCATCATTCCTTCCTATCTCAGAGATGCAGCGAATCTGAAGAAGGATGTTGCCATTATCGGTAATATCGAGAAGATCGAGATCTGGGATGTAGATACTTGGGAAGCTCGTAAGACAAGCATTGAGGAAGATATGGACAGTATTATTGATGAGATGTCAGATCTCGGCGTGATCTTCTGATGAATGAAGGGTGTCAAAGATCAGAGACAAATGACTTCTTAAAATCAAGCGAATCACAAAATTGGCGGCATGGGGTATTGCAGAAAGGATCAACATGGAATTTGTTCACAAATCGGTGCTGCTTCATGAGACCATAGAGAATTTGAATATCAAACCGGACGGCGTCTATGTAGATGGAACCTTGGGCGGGGCCGGACATTCATCAGAGATATGTAAGCATCTGTCGAAGGACGGTCACTTGATCGGGATCGATCAGGATGAAGATGCCATTGCCGCCAGCAGTAAGCGGCTAAGTGAATTTGAAAACCGGGTGACGATCATTCGGGATAATTACTGCAATATGATCAGTCAATTGAAGGATCTGAACATCTGCGGTGTAGATGGAATCATCCTTGATCTTGGAGTATCCTCTTATCAACTAGATGCAGTAAGTAGAGGTTTTACTTATCGCAGCGATGCTCCACTTGATATGAGAATGGACAACCGTCAGGAGAAGACGGCGGCCGATATCGTGAATACCTATTCTGAACAGGAACTGTTCCGGGTGATTCGGGATTACGGCGAAGATCCATTTGCCAAGAATATAGCCAAGCATATCGTCATGCAAAGGAGCCGGGCACCAATCCGGACAACAGAGGAATTAAATGCGGTGATCCGGGCAGCCATTCCCGCAAAGGTGCGCAAGAATGGCGGACATCCATCCAAAAGGACATTTCAGGCGATCCGGATCGAACTGAATCGGGAGATGGAGGTTCTGAATGATTCCCTGGATGGCATGATCGATTATTTGAATCCGGGCGGAAGAATATGTATCATCACATTCCATTCGTTAGAGGATCGGATCGTGAAGAATGCATTTCGCCGGAACGAGAATCCATGCACCTGTCCACCGGATTTTCCGGTATGCACCTGTGGGAAACAGTCGAAGGGACGTGTGATTACTCGTAAACCGATCCTTCCAAGTGAAGAGGAGATGGCGGAGAATTCCAGATCCAAGAGCGCGAAGCTTCGGGTCTTTGAGAAGACATATCGTATGATTCATATAGGGAGTTAAAGTAACTGAGGGTGTGCGGCACAAGGATGTGTGGCATGGAAGTGATCAGAAAAGGAAAATAAGGGATTATGGAAAAGAGACAAGCTATGGGGTACACAACTTATTACACAGAGGGTTCTACAGTTCGGAAACAGTATATTGAGCCGGAATACGAAGTACCGGAATATGAGGAGCCGCGTCGGGAGAATGGGCTTCCTTCTTATGCTAAGGTACGGAAGGCGAAGGAACAAAAAGGTCTTCGGTTCTCTATGCATCCGGTGTTCGCAGTATTCTTGGGCTTTTCCGTTGTGGCAACCTTACTGGCATGTTGTGAGGTATTGTCTATGCAGTCTAAGGTGACGAATCAGAGTGATACCATCACGATCCTGCAGGCACAGGTAGAAGCTTTGGAAGAGGATAATAACGCTTATGAGACGCGAATCCAGAATAGTGTGAATTTGGATCAGATCAGAGATCGGGCCATGAACCAGCTGGGAATGGTATACCCGACAGAAGGACAAGTTGTATATTATACATTAACCGAGTCTGACTATGTAAGACAATATCAGGACGTTCCTTCTGTGAACTAGGAAATCTGCTACATAACAGGAGTTTAACGATGACGCCTCAGAGAAGAAAGCCAAAAATAAAAAAGAAATTCTTGTATCGCATGAGAATAAAGCTGATTATAGGATGCGCATTCATTCTGATCGGCTTTATTACTATTTTGTGCAGACTTGTATATATCAAGAATGTAAAGGGTGAGACTTATAAGGAGATGGTTCTTGCCCAGCAAAGATATGACAGTATCGAGATCCCGTACCGGCGGGGAGATATTCTGGATCGGAACGGAACCGCACTGGTTACAAGTGTTAAGGTTTATAATCTGATTATAGAGCCTGCAATCATTCTGCAGGAGGGCGATAAGGAGTTTAAGGATGAGGACGGTAATGCCAGATCCTACAGGGATGTCACCTTAGAGGCGCTTCGCAACTATTTCTCTTTGAGCGACGAAGAGATTCAGACGGCGCTTGCAGATGAGAAATCCTTGTATAAGGTGATGCGGAAGAAGCTGACTTATGATGAGGTTGCTCCGTTTAATGAGTATCTGACCACCAAATCCGGATCGCATGTGACGGGAGTGTGGTTAGAGGATGAATATCAGAGATATTATCCGTATAATACACTGGCTTGTCAGGTGCTTGGGTTTACTGCCAGCGGCAACGTGGGTAATTCCGGTCTGGAGCAGTATTACAATGAAGAGTTAAATGGTGTGAATGGCAGACAATACGGTTATCTGACCAGCGACCAGACCCTGCAGCGTACCACCAGGAATCCGGAAAACGGATACTCTATTGTGACCTCGCTGGATGCCAATATTCAGATGATGTGTGAAGAAGAGATTGCGGAGTTTATGAGCGAGACCGGCGCCAAGAATGTATCGGTGCTTGCGATGGATCCGAATAACGGTGAGATTCTGGCAATCGCGAATTCTTACACCTTTGACTGTAACCATCCGTATGCAGATGCAGCGATTGAATATCAATTTGCGAACGGGGATGGAACCTATTCTTATGAACGGACAGAGACCATATATCCGGAACAGCCGGCAGCTGAGACAAGTACAGAGGATGGACAGCAGGAAGACGGAGAGAATAGTGGTGGTGAGAATCCGGAGGGAACGGAAGCCGGAGAGACCACGGAAACGGAAGGTGAGAATCCGGAGACTTCGGAGAATGGGGAGGATACGACAGAAGCTGCAGAGCCTCAGACCATTACAACCATGCTGACAGCACCAAGCGGTGCGGAGCTCGTGGCTCAGCTCACCGATGATGAGAAGATTGCTGCCTTGAATAAGGTCTGGAGAAATTATGTAATCAGTGATACCTTCGAACCGGGTTCTACCTTCAAACCGTTTACGGTAGCAGCAGGCTTGGAAGAGAGTATCATCCATGACGGAGATACCTTCTATTGCGGTGGTAATATGGTCGTTGTAGAGGGGCAGAAACCGGTAGGATGTCATAAATTAAGCGGCCATGGAACAATTACAGTGGAAGAAGCGATCATGCAGTCTTGTAATGTATCGTTAATGCAGATTGTTCGGGCAGAGGGCTCTTCGGTCTTTTACAAATACGAGAAAGCCTTTGGGTTTGGAAGCAAGACCTATGTAGATCTTCCGGGTGAAGCGAATACCTCCGAATTGTTCTATGCAGAAGAGAACTTGAATCCGATGGAGCTTGCAACTTCTTCGTTCGGTCAGGGACAGAATGTATCCATGATCCAGCTGGGAACCGCGTTCTGTTCAGTAATCAATGGCGGAACCTATTATGAGCCGCATATTATGCGACAGGTTGTGAATGAGAATGGAAGCGTGATCACGGACAATGAGGGAACGGTCCTCCGGCGTTCGATTTCCGAGGAGACCTCCCGTCTTCTTCGAAGATATATGTATAATACAGTGGAAGCGGGAACCGGTAAGAAAGCCAGAATTGAAGGCTATACCATTGGCGGTAAGACAGGAACTGCGGAAAAGGTTCCGCGTGGCAACAACAATTATGTTATCTCATTTATCGGGTTTGCTCCGGTAGAGAAACCGCAGATCGTGATATATGTGACGGTAGATGAGCCTAAGGTAGCAGATCAGGCAAATAGTGGTGTCGCTTCTTTGATCGCCCATGATATATTCGAACGTGTTCTGCCTTATATGAATATCTTCCAGAGCGGAACGACCGTGGATGATGGAAGTCCTGCCATTGATGAATTGGCAACGCCGGTAGAAGCACCGGAGGATGCAACCACGGCTGCACCGGGTGAAGCGGGAAGTACGGAAGAGGGAACACCGGAAGGCAATCCGGAAACCTCGGAGAGTACGGAATCCTCTGAGAATACAGAAAGTCCGGAACAACCGGATAATCCTGATAATACAGAGGCAGCACCTGTAGAATAGAGGTGTGGGAAACAGGATGGCTATGCGGATATAGTCATATCTGGTAAGGTGTCCACGTATATTATATAGATTGCAGGTACGATGGACATATAGGTTGGAAGTTAAGACGTATCAACATAAAAAGATGCTTGTCATGATCGTGCTTCTGTTTGCGGTTGCCATGTTCCTGGTCGGAAGGCTGGGATATATCATGATCGGGCAGGGGGAATATTATTCGCAGAAGGCGAATGATCTTCATGAACGGGAACGTGCCATTAAGGCGCCCCGGGGCAGGATCATTGATCGCAATGGTGTAGTCCTTGCTGGTAACCGGTCGGTATGTACGATCTCGGTTATCCATAGTCAGCTTACGGATCCGGAAGAGGTGATCCGCGTATTATGTGAACATCTGGGGCTTTCCGAGGATACGGTCCGGACGAAGGTGGAGAAGATCTCATCCAGAGAGAAGATTGCCAGTAATGTGGATATGGAAGCAGCTGATCGCATTCGGGAATATCACTTAGATGGTGTTATGATCGATGATGATTATAGAAGATATTATCCCTATGATACCCTGGCTTCCAAGGTGCTTGGCTTTACAGGCGCGGATAATCAGGGAATTGTAGGATTAGAGGTCAAATATGACTCGGTTCTGCAGGGAACGGAAGGTTATATCCTGACTCTGACAGATGCCCATGGAATCGAGATCGACCATGCGGCAGAGCACCGGAAAGAACCGGTGGAAGGCAATGATCTGCATATCAGTCTGGATGCCAATATCCAGAAATATGCGGAACAGGAAGCGAGAAAAGCATTGATCGCGAAGGAAGCCATCGGAGTATCCATTATTGTCATGAATCCGAATAATGGCGAGATCTATGCGATGGTCAATGAGCCGGAATATAACCTGAATGATCCGTATACCCTGATTGATCCGACGATCGTGACCTCCGACGAAGCACTTGATAACACGGAGTCATCCGGTGAGAGCACTGAGATAGATACTACCGGACCGGCTGTTACGAAGCAGGATGCCCTGAATATGATGTGGCGGAATTTCTGTGTAAATGATACCTATGAGCCGGGCTCGATCTTCAAGACTGTGACAGCCACCGCAGCATTCGAGCATGGTACTGTGAGTGTGGATGATGTGTTTCAGTGTCCGGGCTATCGGATCATCGGGAACTGGACGATCAAATGTCACAAGCGGACGGGTCATGGAACGGAAACCTTTCGCGAAGGGATCATGAACTCCTGCAATCCTGTCTTCATGGATGTGGGACTTCGAACCGGTTCCGATGCCGTCTATGAGACCTACGAGAAACTGGGGCTTTTAGGTAAGACTGGAATCGATCTTCCGGGCGAGGCGGGCTCCATCCTGCATCCAAAGGATGAAGTACAGGATGTGGATCTTGCAGTTATGTCCTTTGGACAGTCCCTGCAGTTCACACCGATTCAGATTCTGACCGCGGTCAGCACCATTGTGAATGGCGGCAATAAAATTACACCGCATTTTGGAACCTATGTGACAGATGCTGAAGGGAATGTTGTTGATACCTTCGAATATCCGGTGACAGAGCATGTGATATCCGAAGAGACCTCCCGCACCATGCGCGAGCTGATGGAAGCGGTCGTTATGGAGGGCGGAGGCAGCAAGGGACAGGTGGAAGGTTACCGGATTGCAGGCAAGACAGCGACCAGTGAGAAGCTTCCGCGTGGTAACGGAAAATATATATCCTCCTATATTGGAGCGGTTCC
>CACZRT010000107.1 GCA_902783585.1 uncultured Lachnospiraceae bacterium
CAGCCGCAGTCGACAGTAAGGATTTGGTTCATACAGATTCTGATGATCCGGATGATTTAAGGGCGGAGAATGACCAGAAGACGGAGCCGGTAATCCTTGGAGATGAACAGTTCGACGAGTATCTTCCGCTGCTTGAGGGAAGAAGAGTAGCGTTATTCTCCAATCATTCGGGAATCGTCGGTGATAAGCTCTATGATGCAAATGGGAATGAAATACAATATCCGGAGGATGATCTTCTGATTCCATTTGGTCAGGACGCAGATGGTAATGAGGTAGTATATGGCACACACATTTTGGATGCCCTCATAGAGCAGGGTGTGAATGTGACAGCCATTTTCAGTCCGGAGCATGGATTTCGAGGAACCGAGGATGCCGGTACAGTAGTCGGTGATTCGGTTGATGAGAAGACCGGTGTGCCGATCCTGTCTCTTTATGCAAGCATGAATACGCATTATCCATCTTCGGATAGTATGGAAAAGTTCGATGTGCTTGTGGTTGATATGCAGGATGTGGGACTTCGGTATTATACCTATTACATATCCATGTATTATTTGATGGATGCCTGTGCACAGTATGAGAAAGAGGTCATTATCCTGGATCGCCCGAATCCGAATGGGTACTATGTAGATGGACCGGTCCTGCAGGAAGAATATCATTCCGGAGTTGGCAGGCTTCCGATTCCGGTCGTGCATGGTATGACTTGGGGAGAACTGGCGCAGATGATCAATGGAGAGGGGTGGCTTAGTACCGGCGCGGATTCCTGCAGTCTGACCGTGATCCCGTGTCAGAATTATACACATCAAACCAGATATATGCTGATCCGTCGTCCATCTCCGAACCTGAAGGATATGCAGGCAGTCTATCTCTATGCCTCTACCTGTTTCTTTGAGAACACGGCGGTTTCCGTTGGGAGAGGCACTGATTATCCGTTTGAGATCTACGGAAGTCCTTATTTACAGGGAATCGCCGGTAATGAATATTCCTTTATGCCGGAGAGCATGGAAGGTGCGGCTGCTCCTACATTTGAGGGTGTTACCTGTTATGGCAGGAATCTTCGGGATATTCCTGCGGAGCAGATTCTTACCGGACAGATCGATCTTCAATATCTATTCGATGCGTATCAGGATATGCAGGAATATGATTCTTCGATCAGCTTCTTCGGAACACAGGACAGCAGCGGACACTACTTTATCGATTATCTATTCGGAACAGACGAGGTACGGATCCGGATGGAAGAGGGGGATTCTGCAGAAGAGATCCGGGCATCATGGCAGGAAGAGGTAGACGCATTCAAGGTACAGAGAAGACCATATCTTCTGTATGAGGAATGATACAGGGAAGCAGGTATGGATCGGTCTATAGCTGAATGAGGGTGGACTGCCCGGGATCGTATTAGAATATATAAGGAGCGGAAGGTATGAGGAAGAATACGATACCTGTAAAAATGATAGCCTGCACTATGGCGCTTGCTTTGTGCCTGACAGGATGTGGAAGAAATCAAGGGCAGGACAATCCGGCGAATCTTACAGATGATAATACGGTTGACCTGTCACAGGAGGATCGTACAGGCAATGCCCCGGATGATCATTCAGAAGATGATAGTATGACGAATGATCTGGGTTCGGATAATGCTGATATCACGGATTCTTCTGCAGGTCAATCTGGAGCGCAGGTCTTATCCGGTACAGAGATCGAAGCGGTGCCGACGGGGTCCTGGCAGGGAGCCGTTACATTTCCGAATTGGAGAGGCTATGTAGATGACACTCTGGCTCTTAATAGTATGTATAGCTTTGAAGGCTGGCATGGACAGGGTGTGCTGTATGTCGAGCTTAACGAGGAAGTGACCGGGCTTTCCATGTATGTGAATGGGGAGACAGTGGATACGGCTTCCTGGGCGGGCAATCACACCTATGAAGTGAATTATGCCGATGTGGCAGTGGATGGAAGGAATACGCTTCAGGTATCCGGAATAACGCCGTCCGATCTGGAAGAGGCGGTGTCTGTCTATATTCCGTATCCTGTGATTCTTTCCGGAACGCTTGACGATGCAGGGATCTCCGAGGATGCCATGCAGTTGATTTCGGATATCATCGCGTCGGATGTAGAATACGGCTTTCCTTCTGCACAGCTGGCTGTTGTCAAGGACGGAAGATTGGTCTATGAAAATGCGTGGGGCACGGTAAATGCCTATCTGCCAGATGGCACACCGAATGAGGCAAGCACTCCGGTCACGACAGATACCTTGTATGATCTGGCATCGGTTACGAAGATGTTCGCGACGAATTATGCCTTGCAGAAGCTGGTAACGGACGAAGAGCTTTCCCTGGATGCCAGAATCGTTGATTATCTCGGGGACCGTTTTGTAGATGATACCATAGAGATTGCTTATGTCAATGGCACGGAAGCCGATCTGGATACCCAGCACCGTTGGAAATCAGAGCTTACCATCCGGGATCTCTTATGTCATCAGGGAGGGTTTCCGGCAGATCCGCGATATTTTAATCCGAATGTAGATGCAGCCAGCCAGAAATATGATAAGGATGCGGTCAATGTCTTGTATGCGGGCAACGATGGCTCGCCTGCAACAAGAGAAGCGACCATAGAGGCGATCTGCAAGACTCCGCTGATGTATGAGCCGGGAACGAAGACTGTCTATTCCGATGTGGATTACATGATCTTGGGGGTGGTTGTAGAGCAGATCACCGGTCAGGATCTTGACACCTATCTTAAGAATACATTCTATACTCCAATGGGACTTACACATATCACCTATAATCCGCTGCAGCATGGCTTTACCGCAGAGGATTGTGCGGCGACGGAATTAAATGGGAATACCAGGGACGGAGCAGTGACATTTCCGGGAATCCGTACAGAGACCATTCAGGGAGAAGTGCATGACGAGAAAGCACATGATAGTATGGGCGGTATATCCGGTCACGCAGGACTGTTCTCGAATGCGTCCGATCTGGCAGTCCTTGCCTCTGTCATGCTGACAGGCGGCTATGGAAATGAACGGTATTTCTCGCAAAATGTGATAGATGCATTTACCTCTCCGAAGACCATCGAGGATGCAAGCTGGGGACTTGGCTGGTGGCGGGAGGCAGATAATCAGCGTGTATGGTACTTTGGAACGGAAGCCTGTTCGAATACCATCGGACATCAGGGCTGGACGGGAACCCTTGTCATGATCGATCCGGAAGAAAATCTGGTCATGGTCTATCTCACCAATAAGATCCATTCGCCGGTCACGAATGCCGCAGCGAACTCGAACAAATTCAACGGTAACTGGTATACTTCTTCGACGCTTGGCTTCGTGCCGCAGATTATGTATATGGGGATGGATGGGGAGTCTGTATCCCATAAGCAGCAGCTGGATCTTCTCTATGATATGGCAAATGGAAGCATAGACCTTGCGGAAGCAGGCGGCGTCATTGGGACAACACACCCGCTTGTGAAGAATGCGGAAAGCAAGCTTGCCGTATATCGTGACTATGTCGGGAAGTATGGAACCGATAGCGATAACGAGCGTGTGAATGCTTTGGAGAGAAGGCTGAAACCATAATATATATATTGAATTGACCATACAAAAAATAATAAAATTGAATATAAATACAATGCCAGTTCTGTGATAAATTAAGGTTCAATAAAATGAAATCTACAGATTACCGGTCTGAATGTCAGATTCGGATTGTCGAGCGCAGAAAGGAAGGATCAGAGTATGGCAGAACAAACAGGTTCCACGATTCATAAGAAGCAGAAACTAACGATTCGGGAGATTGCAGTCACAGCAGTATTTATTGCATTAACCTATGTATTTACGGCATTTGTGAATGTGAAGCTGCCATTTGGTTATGGCGGTCTCATTCATTTGGGGAATATCCCTCTTATGCTTGCCGCCTTTTTGTACGGGAAGCGTACCGGATTCTTTGCAGGCGCATTAGGTATGACTCTATTTGATCTGATGTCTGGCTGGACGATCTATGCACCATGCACATTCCTTACCTGTGGGCTTATGGGATTGGCAGGCGGCTGGCTGATCGAGAAGAAGTCAGGCTTTGGTTATAAGCTTCTGGCGGTGGCTCTGATGCTGGTGATCAAGCTTGCCGGTTATTATATCTTTGAAGCGATATTCTATCACAATCTTATAGAACCGTTGGCATCTGTTCCGGGCAATATCCTTCAAGTCGTGTTGGCAGCAGTCCCTGTTCTGGTTCTGATCACTCCATTACAGAGGGCGTTAAAGATTAAGAAATCAGACATATAATTGTGTAGTTTCTCTCCTTCTTAGCAAGTTTTCAGAAAAGCAGATATTATTCGGTTGAAAAACGCA
>CACZRT010000108.1 GCA_902783585.1 uncultured Lachnospiraceae bacterium
GATTTCTTCTTGCAGTTGATATATGAGTAGGGTATGATAATACGTGATGACTGAATGGGAGCATGAGCCATTGGTTTATGGTGTGTAACGGGATCAGAAAGAACGGACGGAATATGGAACAGCAGACGAATATAGCGACAGGGCAGCCTGTGGCTCCGACAGCAGGAGAGCCTGCTAATACAATAATAAAGCAGCAGACCGGACAGAATACGGGGCGGAATCAGATGCAATCGGCATTTTTCCGGCAGGAGCTCAAAGTATTTATTTGGGTTACTGTCAGCATAGTGCTGGCACTGATCCTTGCCATTGTGTGGGAGAAATCTCCACTCATTGGATTATTGCCGAGTGGCTGTATCTTTCAGCGGGCAATGCATATCTATTGCCCGGGCTGCGGCGGCACAAGAGCATGCTTTCATATGCTGCACCTGCATCCGGTAGAATCCTTTCTATATCACCCGATCATTCCGTTTGTGGTGCTGATCCTGGCAGATTATTATATTGGAGCCGTTATCACGCTGATCAAACATAACGGGAAGCGGTATTATTATCTGCGGGATTGGTTCTGTTACATTGCGCTTGCAATCGTATTGGGAAATTTTATCATTCGCAATGTTCTTCTGATCGGGTTCCATATCGATTATATCGGTGATCTTCTGCGATATTGGCAGTAGAGAAAAAATGCTTTATTTCTATTTTGAAATAGAGTATACTAACTATATGAGTGCACAAAAGCTGTGCAAATAAAACGAATGTGGAGGATGTATTTATGTTAGTTTCAGCAACAGAGATGTTAAAGCAGGCAAAAGCAGGACACTATGCAGTTGGACAGTTCAATATTAACAACTTAGAGTGGACAAAGTCCGTACTTCTTACTGCACAGGAATTGAACAGCCCTGTAATCCTTGGCGTATCAGAGGGTGCCGGCAAGTATATGACCGGATTCACAACGGTAGCAGCTATGGTCAAGGCTATGGATGAATCCCTTGGAATTACGGTTCCGGTTGCACTTCATTTGGATCATGGTACATATGAAGGTTGCTATAAGTGTATTAAGGCAGGATTTACTTCCATCATGTTTGATGGTTCTCATTATCCGATCGAGGAGAATATTGCTAAGACCAGTGAATTGGTTAACGTTGCACATCAGTTGGGACTTTCCATTGAGGCAGAGGTTGGCTCGATCGGTGGAGAGGAAGACGGCGTTATCGGTATGGGCGAGTGCGCAGATCCGGATGAGTGTAAGGCAGTTGCTGATCTTGGCGTAGATATGCTGGCAGCAGGTATTGGTAACATTCATGGCAAGTATCCGGATAATTGGCAGGGACTTTCCTTTGAGACCCTGGATGCAATCCAGCAGAAGACCGGCATTATGCCATTAGTTCTTCACGGCGGTACAGGCATTCCTGCAGATATGATCAAGAAGGCCATTACACTTGGCGTATCTAAGATCAATGTTAATACGGAGTGTCAGTTGTCCTTCCAGGAGGCTACACGGAAGTATATCGAGGCTGGTAAGGACTTAGAGGGCAAGGGCTTTGATCCTCGTAAGTTATTAGCTCCGGGTGCAGAAGCAATTAAGGCAACCGTTAAGGAGAAGATGGAATTATTCGGATCCGTGGGTAAGGCTTAATGACAGCTTCATAATCTGTATAATCAGATATAATAATGACGCAACATCAAAGGGCATGCATGTCCCACGATGTTGCGTCACTTTTTGTATATATATACATATGGTAAGTGGAAGATTCAGTACAGGATACCGTCATAGTAGTTTAACATCAGTTCTACTACGCCGTCGTATCCGTTTTCTTGTATGATATCAGCTTGCGTATCCCATCCGACTTCTGCCACATCACTGGCTGTGTCTGAGAATTCTTCAAGCGGATGAGAGTCGGCTTCATAGATTTCTTCGGATTTCATGAAGGCTTCCCAGTCATCTGTCCATACCTGTGGCAGGACATCATCCCCGTAGTTTTTAAGTTCTGAAGGATCTGTAACGCTTTCGGATAATGCCTGGAAGTAGTCGGAATCAATATAAGAATAGATGTATAAATAAGCCGAATACCGAAGGATCGGATCCTCACTCCGGCTGCAGCCGAGATAACTTAGGAAATTGGCTTCATTTTCCTGATAGTATCCCTGATGGTGGGCGGCTTCATGGGAGATCAGGGTTGGATAGTACAGGTAGGATACATATTGATTGATGGTGATCTCCATCGTGTAGGGATAGGTGTATCCACCGATTCCCATCCAGTCAAGGACATCGGAACAGAGCGCGGTCTTCATAGGCGGATAGTATCCGGTCAGCCGCGGGAATTCATCGGAGATCCCCTGCATAGCTTTGGTGACTTCGGCTTGCATGCTGTCGGTGGACGGATAGATCACATGCCCTTCCTCATCCCGCGGAACTGTCAGGCAGCATTCATTCAGATTCTCAACGATGTAGGAACGAAGGAGACCAAGCTCCCTGACCGTATAACGATTGGAAGGAGCGTCGGAGTTTGAAGCTGAAGAGGCAGAGCTCTCCATTAGATATGTGTTTCCCGATCCAAGCAGGCTGCTGCGGTAGGGGATCACCCAGTGGAGGGTGTAGATCAGGACTACGGATAGTACAGTCACCAGCATGCTTTTCAGAAAGCCTTGGGCAAAGCGCCGGTAGCCTTGTTTTTTCCAGAGTATGATCAGAAGCAGGGCAATGATGATCGTCAGGATTATTAACAGGGCGCCCAGATACATGAGGATTTCTCCCATTGCAAAAGGGAAGAGCGCAAAGACTCTTCCCCAGATGTCTGATAAAAGACGATATATATGAATTGTATAGATATCACAAAATGCACTGCTGCATGCCAGAAGATTGAACAGCAGGCTGCCGCCGATAAGTAAGAACACTGTAATTGTATAGCACTTGTTTTGCTTCATTACTAATTCCACCAACCATGATAATGTGCGGTGCAACTGGTGCTTCGTGATCGAACGATTACAGATGGAACAGACTAATGATCTCGTTCAGCTTCTCCATACTTGCTTCATTCTCCTGCAGGTGGTTATAACCATCTCTGGAGGAATCTGCGGTCTGACTGGATTTGCCGGCAATATCCAAGACAGAAGACTCGGAATCGCCAATCATGGTATGGATCGTGTCAACAGCTTCGGCAATCTCAGAGATATCTTCATCTAATGCGTGAATGGAGACGCCGATACTGCTTAACATAGAGTAGAATTCCTTCGCGTCATGCTCATAATCGTTGCTGACATTTTCAAACTGATCATAGTCCTTCAGCACTGTTTCGCCAACGAATTCAGACATCAGTCTGACACATTCCGTCAGATTGTTAACGGCGAGATTCACTTCCCCGACGATCTCATCAATATGGCTGACCGCATCGAAGGTCTGATTCGACAGGTTGCTGATCTCGGTAGCAACAACCGCGAATCCACGTCCGGCTTCTCCGGCTCTTGCCGCCTCGATATTGGCATTTAATGCAAGAAGATTGGTCTGCTCGGAAATGTTCTGGATATTCTCGGTAAAGTCGTTGATCTTATTGACTGCCTTGGATTGTTCCATAGCAACCTCTGTCTTGTCGATGATATCCTGATAGATATCCTTGGTCTTCTTACTGGAGGTTTCGGTATACTGCTTTAATTTCTCAGCCTTATCCGTGATACCCTCTGCCTTGGACTGTCCGTCGGTGGTCAGAGTATCAATATCGTTGGCATGGGATTTGATCGTATCGATCTTATCAATGATCATGTTTGCATTCGCCACGGTTTCGCTGATGTTATCCGCAAGCTGGCCGGTGATCACGGAGTTATCCTCGGACATCGCGGTGTTATCCTTCATGATCGTATCTAACTCATTGGTACTGTCGGTGATCACATGCTGAATATTCTGCATGTCATTTACCATGTTATACAGAGACCGGCGCATGATCAGTAAGGAATTGGACATCTGTCCCAGATCGTCGGAACGCTCTGCCATCCGGTTCAGATCAGGATTATCCTGCAGATTCAGACGGGAGGTATCGATGATCACCGAATTCAAGGTACTGATCGGGCGCGCGATGCTGTTGCCCAAGATAACACCAACGAACAGAACGACGATGACAGCTGCGATCACGATGACCATGATCGTGGTCTTGATCCGGGTGGCATTTGCATCTAATTCCTTAGCCGGTACGGTCACACCGAATACCATATGATTGCTGAGCGTCTGATATACGATTTTCTGAGAGACTTTATTGGAACGATAGCTGATGATCTCGCCTTCGTTCTGACCGGACGCAATCTGATCGGCAACCTCTTTCAGGCCATTACCGGATGCAAAGCTGGTTCCCATTTCCATATTCTGGTCATAGAGGACATTGCCATTCTCATTAAGTAGAAATGCGGTGCCGCTCTTATATAAGCTGACACTGGACACCAGACTCTGAAGTTCATTGAAATCGATATCCATACCTACGATACCAACGGATTCACCGTTGACATATAACGGTACAACGTAGGAGATCATATAGACATTGATATTCTCATTAAGATACGGATCCATCCAGATCGGCGCATTATTCGCGACCGGAATGTAGTACCAGCCGACATGTGCCAGATCGTCCTTCTCAAAAATGCTGAAATCCGTTGGAGTCACGCTTGTAAAATCCTCGGTTGTCGAATTCCGGGTCAGGAAGATACCGGAGGTTGGATATGCGTAGTCCGGATTGTAGCGGATATAGGCGGTAATGGCACCACTCGTATGCTTGGCAAAGGTGGTGACTTCATCCAGGATGGAAGCTGTATACTCGTCTATGTAAGCATCGTTATTCGGTGTTGTAAACTGGTCATAATCCAGCTTGGCGAGAACATCCTCTGCCAGTGTATCGACCGATTGCTGAATGCCGGAGATGGCGCTGTCGATCCCGCCGGCCTGTTCCCGACAGAGCAACTTCATCTCTGCCTGTGAGCCTTCTTCTGCAACCTTGCCGGAATTCGTAACGCTGACTCCCCCGACTGCCATAACTGCGATAAATGTACATAATACAATGGAAATGATGATTTTTAGTTTTGTGTTCATGGTGCCTCCCTATCTCTGAATGCTGCCCGGCTGATCGAAATGATCCTGCCTTATCCTTAAAGTCCTACCATATATTATATATACTGATACAAGGTGGTGTCAATCTTTTATTACTTGAGTTTTCATTCTTTTTCGTAAAGTATTTGGTGCCTCTAACCCCGTTCAGATATACGTGATCAAGAACTCATGGGTCCTTATTTGAGGATGATCAAAAGCACATGGATGCCCATTTGAGATAGGGCGATCAGGAGCTCGTAGATATCCATTTGAAATATGATGATCATTCCTATATAATGATAGATATTCTGAAAATGAAACGAAATAATGATTGGAAAGTGCAGAAGAGAACATGAACAAGAATCCATATATGTTCCTGTCCGATCTGGACGGGACACTTCTTACAACGGAAAAGCGAATATCGCCGAGGACGATGGAGGTTCTGAACCGGTTTGTCGAGGCGGGTAATACCTTTGCCATCTGTACCGGGCGGGATATCAATAGCGCAAGGTCTGTATATGAGGGACTTGAGCTTCATTTGAAGGGAAGCTATGTCGTGGCGTATAACGGCGGACAGATCTATGATGTGGATCATCAGTGTACGATCCATCGGGAAGGCATTGCTCCGGAAATGATCCGCGAGATCTTTCAACTGGCCGGAGAGCATGAGATCCATGTCCATACCTACAATGATGATTTTATCCTGACCCCACAGTATAATGAATGTATGGATTTCTACCGGAGAGTGATCAAGACGCCGGTGATCGTGGCGGATTCGATCGAACCATTTATCAATGTGCCACCCTGCAAGGTGATCTGTATTGAGCTGCATGATCATGAAAAGCAGGAGCGTTTCCGGATCGCCGCGGAGAACGCATTCGGGGATACGTTGTCATTGATGTATTCCAATGAGTATTATCTGGAATTGATCCCGAAGGATTCCGGCAAGGGAAGCGCGCTTGTCAAGCTGCGGGACCTGCTTGGAATCAGGAGGGAGCATACCATTGCTGCGGGAGATGCGGATAATGACATATCCATGATCCGGGAGGCAGGGATCGGGATCGCTATGATCAATGCGGCTGATACGGTGAAGGCGGCTGCGGATGTAATAACCGAGACAGACAATGATCATGACGGGCTTGCACCGATCCTGGAGCGTGTGATCGATCATGTGTGAGTAATAGAAGTCATAAGGAAAGAGATAGAATCATTCTGTGAGAGAGTGGAATGGCTGGCAGAGATCACTCAAGATAAAAACCTGAACAGGAGTACAACAGTATGTTGACACGCGAGGAAGCATTAACCTATGGACTTACCTTTCCGGACAGTTATCAGGACGCACCGTTTCATGATGATAACTGGCAGCTGGTCCGGTACAGGGGGAATAAAAAGGCGTTCCTATGGACGTATGAAAGGGACGGCTATATCCATCTGAATGTCAAGGCTGATCCGGAGTGGCGGGACTTCTGGCGAAGAACCTATCAGTCTGTGATCCCCGGATGGCATCAGAACAAGGAGCATTGGAATACGATCATTCTGGACGGAAGTATTCCGGAGGAAGAGATCCGGCGGATGATCGCGGAGAGCTATGATCTGATCTCGGACAATCCGACGAAGCGGATCTATGAGGCAGTTCGCAAGATTCCGAGAGGCAGGGTGGCGACCTATGGACAGGTGGCGGAGCTTGCCGGCAATAAGCGGATGTCACGCGCAGTCGGTAATGCGCTGCATAAGAATCCGGACCCGCTGCTGACGCCCTGCTACCGTGTCGTGAACAGCAAGGGAGAGCTGTCCGGAGAGTTCGCTTTCGGCGGCGCCGGCGCACAGGCAAAGCAGCTGGAAGCAGATGGGATCAAAGTGGTACATGGACGCGTGGATCTGGCTGTATACGGGATTGAAATCGTGGACGGCAGGATTCTTGAATGAAATAACATGTATAAGACGGAAACAGAGATCTTCTTTGTTTCCGTTTTTTTTGTGAGAAGCTCCGCCAAGCTGAATTCATGCCTGCATTATGATTTGCGCATTTATAGCTATAGCCTGAAACTATAACGGGCAATAGATACACGGTATTTCCCATTTTTTTGACGCGGTGCTATTATATGCAGGAAGTTACGAATGCCATAACGAAGACTTCATTTTAGTAGAGGAGAGGAAAGGGGCACACGATATGTCAGAGATTGTATTGGAGCATGTATCCAAATCATTTACAACCAAAGACGGTACGGTGGAAGCACTGAAAGATATCAGCCTGACGATCGAGCAGGGCGAGATCTTCGGTGTCATCGGAATGTCGGGTGCCGGCAAGAGTACTCTCGTACGATGTATGAACTTCTTAGAAGAGCCGGACAGTGGAAGTGTCTTGATCGACGGCAGAGCCTTAGACGGCTTTTCTAAGAAGGAACTACAGCAGGAACGAGAGCAGATCGGAATGATCTTCCAGCATTTTAATCTGCTTATGCAGAAGACGGTATTGGAAAATGTCTGCTTCCCTTTGTATATTCAGAGGATGAATAAGAAGGAGGCAAGCGAGAAAGCCATAGAGCTTCTCCGGCTGGTCGGACTTGAGGAGAAGACGAACGCTTATCCGGCACAGTTATCCGGTGGACAGAAGCAGAGAGTTGCGATAGCAAGGGCGCTGGCTTCCGATCCGAAGATCCTTCTGTGTGATGAAGCGACCAGTGCGCTGGATCCACAGACGACATCGTCCATATTAGAGCTTCTGCAGGATATCAATCAAAGATTCGGCATAACGATCGTGATCATCACACACCAGATGTCCGTGGTCCGCAAGGTCTGTACGAAGGTTGCTATTCTGGAGGGCGGCGTACTTGCAGAGACCGGGCTGGTCGATGAGGTATTCAGCCATCCGAAGACGAAGGTGGCAAGGGAGCTGATCCGGAGAGATATAGATACCGAGGCAGAGGATAAGCTGGTGGAAGCGGAGACGATCCGTAACGGCGAGATCATACGAATTATCTATTCTGCGAATTCGGCATATGAACCTGTGATCGCCAATCTGGTCCTGACCTATAAGGAACCGGTCAATATCCTGCAGGCATCCACCAAGAATGTCGGTGGGTATGCAAAGGGTGAGATGCTGATCGAATTCCTTCCGGATAGTATACAGAAGGAAGCAATGAAGCAGTATTTGAGGGATCATGGTATTGAACTGGAGGAGGTGACGGATCATGTGGACGCCTGAAGTAATATGGATGATCGTGAAAGGAATCGGAGAGACGCTCTACATGACGCTGGTATCGACCCTGCTCGGCTATCTGTTCGGACTGCCGATGGGCGTGCTGCTGGTGGTATCCGACAAGGATGGATTATCTCCGAATCCGGTTCTATATAAGATATTGGATGTCATAGCGAATATTGTGCGGAGCGTACCATTTCTGATTCTGTTGATCGTGGTGATTCCATTTACACGTCTTCTGGTAGGAAGAAGTACGGGATCGACGGCAACGATCGTTCCGTTGACGATCGCAGCGATTCCATTTATCGCACGTATGGTGGAATCCTCCATTAAAGAGGTGGATCCGGGTGTGATAGAAGCGGCAAGATCCATGGGTGCCGGTAATTTCCGCATCGTAACCAAGGTGCTGCTGGTAGAAGCGAGGACTTCGTTGATCACCGGTATGACGATTGCCATCGGAACCATTCTCGGTTATTCGGCCATGGCGGGAACCATTGGCGGCGGCGGACTCGGAGATATTGCTATCCGGTACGGATACTATCGGTATGAATCCGGGATCATGATCGTAACGGTTGTATTGCTGGTCTTATTGGTACAGCTGTTTCAGACTGTCGGGATGCATATGGCATCACGGCTGGATAAACGTAAGTAAGCTAGTTATATGAGCTTTACTATAAAGAGATTGCTTGAAAGCAAGAAAGAGAGGTCATTATTATGAGAAAGAAGTTATTAGCTTTAGTATTAACAGGCGCTTTATTGACAGGAGTACTTGCAGGCTGCGGCAGCTCAGGCTCTGACAGCAAGACGATCAGGATCGCAGCATCTCCGACACCGCATGCAGAGATCCTGGAGCAGGCGAAGCCGATCTTAGAGGAGCAGGGATACACCTTGGAGATCGTTGAATTCGAAGATTATGTTCAGCCGAATGAGGTTGTAGAAAGCGGAGAATATGATGCCAATTATTTCCAGCATATTCCGTATCTGAACCGCTTCAATGAGGAAAAGGGAACCCATCTGGTGAATGCGGGCGGTATCCATTATGAGCCGTTCGGAATCTATCCGGGAACAAAGACATCCTTAAGTGATATTGCAGATGGAGACAGCATTGCCGTTCCGAATGATACGACCAATGAAGCAAGAGCGCTTCTGTTATTACAGGATAACGGCATTATCACACTGAAGGACGATGCGGGCTTAGAGGCAACGGTCAATGATATCGTGGATAATCCTTATAATGTAAAGATCGTAGAATTAGAGGCTGCACAGGTTGCCAGAGTCGTATCCGAGAATGCCTATGTCGTATTAAATGGTAACTATGCATTGGAGGCAGGCTTTTCTGTCGGCAAGGATGCACTTGCTTATGAGGCATCTGATTCAGAAGCTGCCAAGACCTATGTGAATGTCATTGCAGTGAAGGAAGGCAATGAGAATAAGGAAGCGATCAAAGCATTGGTGGATGTATTGAAGTCTGATGAGATCAAGAACTACATCAAGGATACATATGACGGTGCAGTTGTACCATTTGATTAAAGAACTTACGTCATTTGTTCAGATACCAATTCCTAAGAGTCAATTCCGCGAGTTTGCCATATATGGTGAAGTCGCGGTTTTGCTTTGCCTCGGATTCGTCAGGAATCACAGCCTTCCAGTCCCACCAGAAGTATCCGCAGAACCAATCGATATTCCAAGTGGCTTCCATTGCGGTCTCGTAGAAATCGGACTGCTCCTGTTCATCCACAGGAAGCTCCATACGGTACTTGAAATCCCATGGGTACATGGTACAGCCCTGTTCGTTCCGGACTCCGATCTCGGCAAACATGATCGGTCGGTTATATAACTCATGGCAGGCTGTCAGGGACGGAATTACGTCTGCCCATTTCTTCCGCATGGTTTCGATTCCGGTGTGCTCCGGATCGGTGACAGGATAGTAGGCACTGATGCCGATCACGTCCACATCATCCAGCCAGTCAAAGCGCAGCTCGTCACCATGATTGATATTGTGCATGAGAATGCCATGATATACCTCGCGGACATGCGCGATCAGAGCACGGCAGTGTGCAGACTGCTTGTCCATGCCGGCCATCTCACAGCCGGTACAGAGCATTTCACAGCCAAGCTCCTCTGCCAGTCTCGCATAGTGCAGCATAAAATGCTGATAGGAGTCAAACCATTGATCCCAGTAATTGCAGTATTCTTCCGTCGGAAAATCGATCCGCGCCCGCCATGCATGGTCTAAGCAGTTGACCATAGGCTTTAAGCAGACCTTGAGTCCTAAGGACTTGGCGAGCTTCACGGCATGAATGATCTCCGGATCGGTCTGCGTTCTTCCGTAATAAGAGAAGATCCTGGTGCTTGCAAAGGTCTCCTGCCAGGCGTTAACCGGTATGCAGATCCAGTTCAGACCGTTGCTTGCGAGCCGCCGCATGGACCGCTCCGCCGCCTCGGTCAGAAGCTCTCCTTCTCTGCTGAAAAATCCCCAGGTATATCCTTTGCAAAATAATCGTTCCTTCATCTTGACTTCCTCCGTGCTATATCCATGCCTAATCCGACGGATCATTTCTTAATCATTAATAGCATGTTATCTTAGTTATGTTGTTTCATTATATGGGAGAATGAGAAAATACGCAAGGTCGGGTTGCATATTTTTTTCTTTTCAAACCGCCAGAAAGAGAGTATGATAAAAATGATATTTCTTGTCGTTTTATGTTCAATATTTAATTAATAAAAAGAAAAGATCGGAAACGGCAAGAATAACAGAAACAACGAATTGGAAAAAGCAGATAAACGTACAAAAGGGTTACAGGGGGAATTATCATGACTGAGAAAAAAAGGGTTAAAATCTTGAATCAAATTCTGGTGCCGATCATTCTGGTGATTAGTGCGATGGCGGTATCGATTCTTGCCGTCGTATGGATTGTATCCTACAATGCATTCCAGAAACAGGCGACGCAGGATAATCTGGCGGCTAATGCCTTGATGGCGGATAATGTTGCGTCATTTCTGTCCGAGGCTTACGCCTTATCTGAGGAGCTTGCCAATGATCCGGACATCCTGACCATGGATACGGAGGTACAGACACCAATCCTGGAGGGATGTGTTGCAAGAAATGACTATCTTGAGCTGTTATATATACAGGATACGACGGGTATGCAGACCGGACGCTCCAGCGGAGAGCTGGCAGATCGAAGCAACCGCTGGTGGTTCCAGCAGGTACTGGCAGATAAGCAGCCATTTGTATCGAAATCCTATTATTCGGTCAACACCGGTATGCCGTGTGCATCTGTATTCATCCCGATGTACAAGGATGGCGATTTTACCGGTGTCTTTGCGACAGATATCAAATTGGATTCTCTGGTAGAGCTGGTAACGGAGTATTCCGATGAGAGCCAGAATAAGACGGTATTCATTATTGACGGGGAAGGGAATATCGTAGCCCATCCGAATAAGACCTATATTGAGGAATTATATAATTATTCCACCTATACAAAGACTGTTTCGGTCAAGGATGCCAATGGTGATCCAATGACGGATGCAGATGGTAATATCATGACGCAGGAAGAGCCGTTGGAGGAGACGCAGTCCTTTAAGAACATGATCTCTAAGGTAATGGCGAAGCAGAGCGGTAATGACGTGGTAAGAATGAATGGTGGCAAGTACTATGCTTCGTATACTCCGATCCTATTAGACGGAGAATCCGATGCGTGGTCAGTCGTGACTTTGCAGAAGCGGGGAACCCTGCTGATGCCGGTATACATCGTTCTCGGTATTACGGTATTGATATCGGTAGTTGTATTGGTGCTGGCAATTCTGATTGTGAATCTGATCACAAGACGAATTACAACTCCGATCGTAGAGATTACAGATATTATCGGTTCTGCGTCAGAAGGTGATTTCTCTATTAAAGCGGATACGAATAATGAAACGGAGGTCGGAGATCTGGCAGAGAGCTTCAATATCCTGACCGATAAGGTATCTAAGGTGCTGAATGAGACGGTTGGTCTGCTGCAGGATGTTCAGGGAAGTGCAGAACGGTTGTCGGATATTTCGCGGGATTCCGAGAGTGTGGCATCGGATGTTGACAGTATCTCGCAGGGTGCGGTCAGTCAGTTGGAGCAGACACAGAAGGTGGTAGAGCTGACCGATCAGCTGAAGCAGTATAATGAACAGCTTCACGCTATGAGCACGAAGCTGATTGATGGAGTACGTGATACGAGTAATATCAGTGAAACGGGAATTCGTGACGTTGAGGCATTAAAGACGAAGGGCGAAGTGAGTCTGGAGGCTGTACAGGCCTCTTATGATAAGGTAATCAACCTAAGTGAATCCTTCAAGAAGATTGGCGTGATCGTTCAGGAGATCAATGATATATCCAGCGAAACCAGTCTTCTGGCGCTGAATGCTTCTATTGAAGCAGCACGTGCCGGTGAACAGGGAAGGGGCTTTGCGGTCGTCGCAGAACAGGTATCTTCCCTGGCTAATAATTCTGCCGTTGCAACCGAGAATATTGAAGTGATCGTGAAGGAGCTTCAGAATCAGATTCAGGATATCGTAGAAGAGATGGATGAGATCAAGGAACGGTTCCAGGATCAGATCACATCCATGAATGCAGTTGAGGATTCCTTTGCACATTTCCAGGATTCCTCCAGAGAGTCGTTAGAGATCGTGGAACAGGTTGGTAATCTGATTGCAACTGCAGACAGTGTGAACCAAGAGGTCGTTGCTTCGATGGATGACATCTATGAGATCTCTAAGCAGACAGAAGAGCACGCAAAGGAAGTGGCTTCACACATGAAGGAACAGAAGGAAGCCATCTACGATATTACGCTCAAGGTGGATAATATGAACGTAGCATCTCAGATGATCGAGAGTGAGATGTCCAAGTTCACGCTGGAATAGAAATAATTGTAGGTAGCAGTATTAGAATAGCAGGATTGGGATAGCAGAAATGCATGGTAAGAATCACGGTTCCGAGCTGCGAAACAGCGGCTCGAAGATCTTGCCGACTAACGAAACGGCCGGTCCCAAGGCGACAGCCATGATCAGTACGCCGATGCCGGCTTTGCCGCCGCATAAGTATCCGATCAGGACGGCAAGATAGTCCCATGCAATACGGATGATGAAATAAGGCAGCTTCGGCAGGTGTTCGTTGATCATTTTCGGGATGGCGTCGTATGGAGAGATTCCTACATCGGAATTCATGTAGAAGGCGGCGCTGACCACAAAGAGGAGCAGGGCGGCTCCGAATATGAGATACCGGCCTGGCGCTTCGGTAAAATAAGCATCCGGAATGCATATACTCCATACCCACCGGAAAAAGTCGGAGACATAACCGATCAGTACCATATTCGCAAGCGTTCCGAGACCGATCAGGTGCCGTCCTTTCCATAGCATGAGCAGGAACATAAGGAGATTCAGGAGAAGCTGCCAGGTTCCGAACTGCCAGTGGATCTTGCCGGATATGGTGAAATTCATAAATGTATAGGGATCGGTGCCCAGATTGACATTTAATAAAAAGGACAAGAAAAATCCCATAAAAAATACGCCGATAAACATGATGATCAGGCGCTTTACAATATTCGGCTGGTGAAAATAATCATACAGATACTGCTTAAACTTATTCATGTAGGCATTTCCTTATCTCTTATAGAATGTGTACGCAAGCACATTCTATGATATTCATGCCTAAAAAGCAAGGCATTCTTATATTGATTGAAAATTATCTGAAAAATCTCAGAAAAATGTGATATTTTTCCGAAAATCCCTTGACAATCAGCGGCTTAGAATGATACGATTACTTTGTATAAGTATCAGTATGTAATAATAACGAATAGACAAGGATGTCTATTCGAGTATTCAAAGGAGTGATGCAGGGATGAATACAAATAGTTTTTGGACGTCAAGTTCCATCAATAGTTTCTTTAACACCAGTACTTATAATGCGAGCAGATCTGATGCGTTTTCCGGTCTGTATGGTTCTTTGGGCGACAGCAAGCTGATCCAGAGTGGAACCTATAAGCGGCTGATGACAAAATACTATGAGATGAATGATGACAGTTCTTCGAATGATACTAAGTCAACCAATGCTGTAACCAAGAAGGAACCATCCAGCATTCTTCAGAAGTTGGAGAAGGAACGGGAAGCAGCGAAGGCTAAGAGTAAGGCAGAGACGGAAGCAACAGCCGGAGCAACTGCTGCAAGCACTACGGCAGATAGCACAGAGGCTAAGCTTACAGTTACTTCTGCGGCAGATGCTCTTCAGGCAGATGCCAGAACTCTGGCTTCCAAGGATACCTTTGCCAAGGTGAAGGATAAGGATGGCAACGAGACTGATCAATACGATACCGAGAAGATCACAGATGCAGTTAAGAGTTATGTGAAGGATTATAATAATCTGATCGATACTGCAGGTTCCAGCAAGAATTCCGGTGTTGTATCTAATATGTCAAGAATTAAGGATAAGACATCAGCCAATGCAGCTTCACTATATTCCATCGGAATTACCGCGGATAAGAATGGTAAGCTTTCCATTGATGAGAATAAGCTGAAGGCAGCAAGTGCAGAAGATATTCAGAAGGCATTTGATGATTATAGTTCTGCAGTTGCAACGAATTCCTCTCTGGTGGGATATTATTCCGGCACCCAGGCAGGAAGCAGCAGCGGTTATACCGCGCAGGCTGCATATAATGTGCAGACAGGCACGAATTATTCTACCGGCGTGTAGTGACAGAGTTAATAGGATAATACTATGGCGGAAAGGAGGTACTTGATCATGATAGGACTCGGAACCATGTCTATGAATACGTATGCAAATACATATTCTCCTATGCAGTATTCCGGTGGTTCGAATACGGCTGCTAAGCCGGATTCTACCCGTACAGATACAGCCAAAGTGAAAGCATATCAGGATCCCATTGATTCGAAGATTAAGAAGTCGGATCAGAACACAGATCGTGATGTGAAGAAGAAGGATTCTGACCGTGGCTTAGATCATGTTGTAGCAACCTCCGATTTCGGTGATACCCTGCAGGTATCCGAAGAGGGGCAGGCAAGATATGATCAGTATGATCAGACCGCGCTTCTGCCGCCTATGTTCCGAAAGACGGAAGCTGAACAAGCTGCTGTAAGTATGGAGGCAGATACAGAGACGGAAGCGAAGGCTGTCGAGACAGCAGAAGAATCTGAACCGGCTGTAATACCGGAGGAGAAGACTGCGAGTGCACCGACATCTTATGCAGGTATCTCTGATTCGCAGATGAGAGAGCTTTACTTGAAGGGCGTGATCTCCAGATATGATTATGATTCTGTAATTGAGCAGCGGAAAGAAGTTCGGGAAAGTGAGGATGAACGTAAGGATCAGTTGGATCAACAGTTAGATACTGCGATTCAGAAGACCGATAAGGTTGATCGGGAATCCGAAGCGATCAAGCTTGCATTTGGTAAGGATTCCGCACCGGTTCCGGATGCGGATACCAGACTGAATATGATGGACAAAGCCGCTAAGACTGCTGAAGATAAGAATGCAGAGCAGGAGAAGGCTTCCAAGCAGGATAAGATCTTTCCGGAGCATAAGAGGTATAAGATCGTGGTAGGCTGACCATAGTTCGTATCATTCCTTCAAAAGAAGGATGAGCGGGTCAGTTGGAATAAAGTAACAGATATACTATAATATAACAATGAAAGCAGATATGAAGTTTACGGATTTCATATCTGCTCTTTTTTTGGAAAACCAATTGACAAAGGATAACAACTGTGTTAGATTTGTTATGGTTAGTCGCAACTAATAATAGTTATAAATAACTACACGCGACTAAATAGTGTTATAAGCCGCTTTACCCAAGAGAAAGGAGTGGTTCATATGCCAATCACGTTATTTAAATCCGGAGATTCGGTGAAGGTTGTACGGATTGGTGGGACAGCAGAGATTAAGAAGCATTTGTCTGATCTGGGATTTGTTCCCGGTGCAGCGATCGAGATCATACAATCCAATTCCGGTAATATGATCGTGAAGCTTCTGGATTCTAAGCTGGCGCTTACAAGGGATATGGCGGAGAAGATATTTGTACAGTGAGTTTGAAAGGAGATTTTTACGATGAAAAGCTTGCGCGATGTAAAAGTCGGAAGTACAGCTAAGGTTGTGAAGATCCATGGCGAAGGACCGGTAAGAAGACGGATCATGGACATGGGTATCACGAAGGGTGTTGAGATTTACGTAAGAAAGGTTGCGCCGCTCGGCGATCCGATGGAGTTGAATATTCGTAATTACGAATTGTCCATCCGTAAAGCGGATGCAGAGATGATCGAGGTAGAGTAACAAAGCACTGGTAACAGGTGCATGAAGAACAGATCAAGAAAGGAATGAACAAAGATGGCAATTAAGATTGCTTTGGCCGGCAATCCGAATAGTGGTAAGACAACGTTATTTAACGCACTTACCGGTGCAAATCAGCACGTAGGTAACTGGCCTGGTGTAACTGTTGAAAAAAAGGAAGGTAAGTTAAAGGATAATCATGATGTAACCATTCAGGATCTTCCGGGTATCTATTCCCTTTCGCCATATACCTTGGAGGAAGTGGTTGCCCGTGAATATCTGGTAGAGGAGAAGCCGGACGCGATCCTAAACATCGTAGACGGAACCAATATCGAGCGTAACCTCTATCTGACAACTCAGCTTTTGGAGCTTGGTATTCCGGTGGTTGTTGCAGTGAACATGATGGATCTTGTCAAGAAGAACGGCGACAAGATCGATACGAAGGCACTTGCCAAGAAGCTTGGCTGTGAGGTTGTAGAGATCAGCGCATTGAAGAAGGATGGTTCTGATGCAGCCGCTAAGGCAGCCGTTAAGGCAGCAGAAAACAAGTCAGGCAATGCACTGGATACATATACCGGAAAGGTCGGAGAGACGATCGAGGCGATCAAGGATTCTCTTACCGGTGTAGTGGATGAGAGCCTGCTGCTCTGGTATGCAGTCAAGGTATTCGAGCGGGATAAGAAGGTATTAGAGACTACCAGCATTCCGTCAGATAAGAAGAGAAGTATTGAAGCTCTGATCGAGGAATGTGAGAAGGAATATGATGATGATTCCGAATCTATCATTACCAATCAGAGATATGAACATATTGCAGAGCTCATTTCCGGTTCCGTGAAGAAAGCAAAGTCTAAGGATGGTCTGACAGCATCCGATCGGATTGATAAGATTGTGACGAATCGGATCTTAGGTCTTCCGATTTTTGCGGTGGTTATGTTCTTAGTATATGCCATTGCCATGGGCGGATGGCCGGTATCCATTGGTACCATGGGAACGGATTTTGCCAATGATGTGATTTTTGGCGAATGGGTACCTTCCCTGTTTGATATGCTCTTAGGTGCGCTTCATGTAGAAGAGGGCGGTGTCGTATATGGTCTGATTCAGGATGGTATTGTAGCCGGTGTCGGCGCAGTACTTGGTTTCGTGCCACAGATGTTAGTTCTATTTTTCCTGTTGGCAATCTTGGAGGACATTGGTTATATGTCCCGTGTCGCTTTTGTTATGGACCGTATCTTCCGTCAGTTCGGATTATCCGGTAAGAGCTTCATTCCATGTCTGGTTGCTACCGGATGTGGTATTCCGGGTGTCATGGCTTCTCGTACCATTGAGAATGACCGCGACCGTCGAATGACAGTCATGACAACCACCTTCATGCCATGTGGTGCCAAGCTTCCAATCATCGGTCTGGTTGCCGGTGCAATCTTCGGTGAATCCCCATGGATCGCGGTATCCGCATACTTTATCGGAATCGGTTCCATTATCCTTTCCGGTATTATATTAAAGAAGTTCAAGGCATTTGCCGGAGAACCGGCTCCGTTCGTTATGGAGCTTCCGACATACCATGTTCCTGCATTCGGCAACGTCCTTCGTGCAACATGGGAGCGCGGCTGGTCATTTATTAAGCGTGCCGGTTCCGTAATCGTAATCTCATCTGTAGTAATCTGGTTCCTGTCAAGCTTCGGAACTGTAAACGGCAAGTTCGGTATGGTAGATAATCTCTGGGAAGATGAGACACTTGTAACGGATGAATATGTAGCAACTGTGGCAGAGAAAATGGATATCGAAGAGGATGAAGTCAATGCAATGGATGATTCTCTTTTGGCATCTGTCGGTAACGCAGCATCTGTAGTATTCAAGCCGCTTGGTTTCGGTAAGTGGAGAGCAACCGTTGCAACAGTAACCGGTCTGGTTGCGAAGGAAGAGGTTGTAGGAACCTTCGGTGTCTTGTATAATTATGATGATCAGGATGGAGAAGCAGAGCTGGAAGAGAATGGTGATCAGATCTGGGATAAGGTCGCAGCTGACTTTACACCGATCGGTGCCTTTGCCTTCATGATCTTCAATCTGCTGTGTGCTCCTTGCTTCGCGGCAATCGGTGCAATTAAGCGGGAAATGAACAATGCAAAATGGACATGGGCAGCAATCGGATATATGACAGGCTGGGCTTATGTACTTGCATTTATTACAAATAATGTAATCGGTCTGTTTGTAGGTCAGACACCATTTGGTGTTGGAACGATCATCGGCTTCCTGCTGCTTGCAGGTCTGATCTTCTTATTAGTAAGAAAGGGATACAAGCCGGATGATTCTGTGAAGTCTCTGACATCTGTTGAGGCTGTAGCAGCGAAGTAAAACCTTGTAACGATTCTTAAATATAAGGACGATATAATTATCAAGATATCTGCACAGGACGAGTGGAGTCCTGTGTGGGTTTCGATAGGATATCATAGACAGGAGTGAGGCATATGCCGAGTATTGTAGGTAACATCATAGCAATCGCAGTATTATTTGTAGTACTGTTCTTCTGCGGACGGAATGTGGTACGGGATATCCGCGGGGAATTATCCGGAAGCGGTTGTGCCGGATGCACCGGCAGCTGCGGCGGTGGCTGCTCAGGCTGTGCAGGCAACTGTGCGTCCTGCAGCGGATGTGCTTCCAAGAAGGCTTGAGCCTGAGCTCTATAAGTAATATTGAATTGCTTATGTGAATGATAGGAATAAAGAGAAAGACGCTGTATATGGATGTACAGCGTCTTTTTTGTGCGAAGCCCCGCCAAGTGGAAATATGATATATGTTGGATTGGATACTTTGGGTTACTTCCCAAACAATCCCTTTTTCACATACGGTTCGCTGTCGATGGACTGCAGGTCGTATCCGGTTTCCCGAATGGCAGATGCAAGCAGTTTTTCGTCTAACGGTTCTTCGGATATGATTTCCGACAATCCCTTTTTATGGGATGATTTTACCTTGGATACTTTGAAATTCTTGCGAATGACTTCGTTGATGTGGGATTCGCACATATCGCACATCATGCCGTCTATGTGCAGAGTTGTTTTCGTCATGGCTGTATACTCCTTGCTGTTATTCATAGTGATAAATATAGTGTAGCCAACATTTTTCGGATTTGCAAGGATGGTATTGAAAGATTCTATCAGTAAGGGGAAGTAATTAAGGGCGGCAGCCTAATTTGTGTTCTTGCAATGCCGGTACTCTAATGGCAGCATTCCGTAGGTTTCCTTGAAGGCTCTGGCAAAGCGTCCCTGATTGCTGTATCCGCATTGGTTTGCGACCTCTGAGATTGGCAGTCCGGAATCGGATAAGAGCTTGGCGGCATGCTGCAGCCTGAGCTCTTTCATGTATTCGGACACGGACATTCCGAACATGGCGGAGAAATAATTCTTCAGACTGGTCTCGGATACCTCCATTTGGTCGGAAATCTCACGCATGGAGATGTGTCTGGAGAGATCGGCGGTCAGGATATCATGTACCTCCTTGGCCAGTCGGGCGTGATTGGGTGTCAGATAGGAGCTGCTTGCCGGTATGATCTTCTGATTATTGGACAGGTAATACAGGATCTTCGCGACGTTCAGCAGGATCATTCCTGTATCCGGATTCGGAGTATTGTATAACTCCATCCACAGCATATGAATGGAAGGATCGGTCTCTAAGATGGTCAGCTTCTCCCGGTTGTTGTACTTTGTGTAGAGGCTGTCCATATCAATATGGAACCGGCGGAGCGCAGAGATCGTCTTGTTCGTAAAATGCTTCTGTGATATATAGATCTCGAAACCGAGATAATGATCCGAAGGATAGTAGAAGGTATCCGAGATCGTGAGAGAACCGATACTGGTATAATTATCCTTCATGTACCGGTACACATTGTCGGATACCCGGAACTCGCACCGCCCTGTGATGCAGTAATTGATGAGAAATAAGCTGTCATCATCAAACAGGGAACTGTCAATCGGTATGTAGGTGGAATGCACATCATTTAAGTATACGAGGATACCGGGAAGAAATGGATACATGGTATGATCCACGTACCCATGCTCCAACTGTCTGCGGTAGGTCAGGATCTTATCATAATTATGAGACAGTAAGTGATCAAAATAGTCCTTGACCATAGTCTCCGGGACAGGCTGATCAGAGTGTTCCATTTGAATTGTATTCATGTGTTCAAAAGAGTCTTTTTTCATATCATTTATCACCAATCCCTGCTTCTGCCATATTCTATATAATTATTTCCTTGACGTTAATTATCACTTTGATTCTCTTGAAGAATTTTATCATGAATGAAATAGGAAAAACAAGTGCTAAAACGTCCTTTTTTGTTGAAATGATATAGAAAGTTAGTTGCAACTAACATATAATAGCTCCGGTTATATAGACAGAACTCTGCCAAACGGCTTATGAACAGAGGGCGGGTATCGCGGTGTGAGAAGTACCTGCTTCATAGGTGGGCTTTTACAAGCGGAATCTGATTGATGTACGAAGGAGATTAAAGAAATGAATTTAACAGAGGTGAAGAACGGAGAAAGGGCGCAGATCGTAAGGATCGACGGGGACAGAAGATATTTGTCGCGGATCACATCGATCGGCTTAAATGTGGGCTGCAGGGTTGAGATGCTGCAGAACGTCAAGAAGAAGCCGCTGCTGATATACGGCAGAGATACGATGATCGCTCTGAATCGGGAAGAATCAGAAAGAATACAGGTGGAGGTGGAAGGATAATGGGAGAGACTAGAAATATTGCGTTATTGGGACAGCCGAATTCCGGTAAATCCACAATCTTCAATACATTGACCGGCATGCATCAGCATGTGGGCAACTGGCCGGGTAAGACCGTTGAGAAGAAGGAAGGCGAATTCAAATATGGTGAAGCCTCCTACAAAGTAGCGGATCTTCCGGGATCTTATTCACTATCTGCGAATTCAGAGGAGGAGATGGTAACCAGAGATTACATAGCGAAGAACGATCTGGATCTTGTATGTATTCTGGCGGATGCCTCCCAGCTGGAACGTAGTATGTATATGCCGCCATATCATAAGCCGAGATGGGGATTTATCCTGAAGAATTCTCTGATGCGTATGTGGGAGGTATTCAAGAAGGCATTTGCGATCGAACTGATCGTATGTATCATCTTCTATATCCTCAGCTATTCAAGCAGCGGAATCGAGGGAAGTATTCTGTATAAGGTGGGAACCTTTGTAGAACCGGTATCCTCCTTTATCGGTATGAAATGGCAGACCTTTATGGCATTCATTGCGGCAATGATATCGAAGGAGGCAGTGCTTGGCGTGCTGTCTGCATTGTTCGCCAATAGCGGAAGTATCATGGATTCTACCACTGGTCTGGCAGCAGCCTCTGACAATATCGCGCAGATCGTGGCAAGTGCAATACCGAAGGCAGAGGCATTGGCATTTATCATAGCCGTTACCTTCAATATCCCATGCCTTCAGGCCGTAGTATCTACTTATAATGAAACACACTCTGTAAAATGGACAGCTAAGATCGGACTCTATTATATTCTGACCGCATTATTGTTATCTACGGTTGTCTATCATGTTGCAGCGTTGTTTATGTAATACGAATTATTGTTCATGTCAGAATAACAAAACCAGTATTGTAAGCTGAGAGCAGAACAAGGATGGAGAAGCGATGCTTTCAGGCATTTTGTAAGAGAAAGTCGGAGAGAAAATGTATGGATGATCTGTTATCACTCTTAAAGAATTCAAACATGGTATCTATGCCGGAACTGGTATCACGGCTGCATACTTCAGAAGCAATGATCTATGCGAGACTGGAGCGGTATGAGCAGCTTGGGGTTGTGAAGCGGGTAGTAGATACAGGCGGAAGCGGGTGCTCTGGAAGCTGTGGAAATTGCAAGGGCTGCGGCACGCATAAGGTAAGTTTCAAGCCGTCGGTATACTGGATATTGGGAGATGATATACGATGAATCCGGCTAACATCATTACGATCATAGGAATCTGCATTGTAATTCTGCTCATTACGCTTCCGATCATGAAGCGAATTCGATCCAAGGAAACCTGCTGCGGTACAGAGAAGGTGAAGGTACACCATAAGAAGCTGCGGCAGGTATCCGGAAGCTACAAGCTCCACATTGATGGAATGCACTGTAAGAACTGCGAGAAGCGGGTCACAGAAGCCATCAATGCGATCGAGGGGCTGGCCGGCAGGGTCAGTCTCGGGAAACAGGAAGCAGTTGTTGAATATGAGACGGAGCCTATGGAGGACGAGGTCGTCAGACGCTTGGGAGACATGGACTTCCTCGCGACCAGAATATAAGAATCCCTTATGGGTCTTAAAAAAGGAGCATAGAAATGAAGGAAAAGAAGAAAAGTGATCTTGCAGTACTGTTGGAGTATGCAGGAAGCTACAAAGGACTGACATTTTTAGGACTGGCACTTTCGGCGGCCGCCATGATCCTTGGAATGCTGCCGTATATCTGTATATGGCTGGTGATAAGAGATCTGATCGCCGTTGCTCCGAACTGGACTGAGGCTGTCGGGATCGAACGCTATGGATGGATGGCATTTATATTTGCTGTTGCAGGGATCGCTGTATATTTTGCGGCACTCATGTGCACACATTTGGCGGCATTTCGCACTGCCTCCAATATTCGGAAAAAGGGAATGGAGCATCTGATGCAAACTCCACTTGGATTCTTCGATTCGAATGCCTCCGGTCTTCTCAGGAATCGTCTTGACGGCGCAACTGCAGATACGGAAACTCTGCTTGCCCATAATCTGGCGGATATCGTCGGAACGGTTGCCATGTTCATCGGAACGGTAGTATTGATGTTTGTATTTGATTGGAGAATGGGAGCCGCATGCCTACTGGCAGCCGTGGTATCGATTCTTGCTATGTTTACCATGATGGGCGGTAAGAATGCGAAGCTGATGGCAGAGTATCAGGCTGCGCAGGATGTTATGAGTAAAGCAGGTACGGAATATGTTCGGGGAATCCCTGTAGTTAAGGTCTTCCAGCAGACCGTATATTCCTTTAAGGCATTTAAGCAGGCGATAGAGGATTACAGCACGAAGGCAGAGAAGTATACGGACGGAGTATGCAGACTGCCTCAGTCCGTGAATCTTACCTTTACGGAGGGCGCCTTTATTTTTCTGGTTCCGGTAGCGCTTTTCCTTGCGCCCGGAGCACTTGAAGCAGGTAATTTTGCGGAGTTGATAACCGATTTTGCTTTTTATGCGGTCTTTTCGGCAATCATATCTACCGCTCTTGCGAAGATCATGTTCGCAGCAAGCGGGATGATGCTGGCAAGCACTGCCATGAAACGGATCAATGAAGTGATGAGTGCTCCGACACTGACACTGACGGATGATCCACAGAATCCGAAGGACAACAGCGTGGAGTTTCAGGATGTGAGCTTTACTTATGAAGGAGCCGATATGCCGGCACTTGATCATGTGTCGTTCTCTGTTCGTCCGGGACAGACGATCGCATTGGTTGGCCCATCCGGAGGTGGTAAGACCACGGCGGCAAGCCTGATTCCGAGATTTTGGGATGTAAGCTCCGGCTCTGTGATTGTCGGAGGCGTTGACGTGCGCCAGACAGACCCGCATGTTCTGATGGATCAGGTCGCTTTTGTGTTCCAGAACAATCGGTTATTTAAAGCCTCTATATTAGAAAATGTTCGTGCGGCTCGTCCGGATGCAACCAGAGAGGAAGTGATGGCGGCTCTGTCCGCGGCGCAGTGTGAGGATATTATCAGGAAGCTTCCCAATGGTGTGGATACAGTGATCGGAACGGAAGGAACCTATCTGTCCGGCGGAGAACAGCAGCGGGTAGCTTTGGCAAGAGCGATCCTTAAAAATGCACCGATCGTTGTATTGGATGAAGCAACCGCATTCGCAGATCCGGAAAATGAAGCATTGATACAGAAAGCATTCGCCTCACTTACCGAGGGACGAACGGTGATCATGATTGCGCATCGTCTGTCAACGGTAGTCGGCGCAGACAAGATCATTGTGTTGGAAGACGGTCATGTAGCGGAGCAGGGAAAGCATGAAGAGCTTGTAGCTGCGGATGGTCTGTATGCCCGTATGTGGAGAGACTATAATCAAGCCGTCGAGTGGCGCATTCAGGCAGCAGGAGGTATGTGAGAATGTTTGGGAAAGATTTTCAACGTAAATATGCGCTTAGTGATCAGGGAGTGAAGAATACCAGGCAGGGAACGATCTGGACGGTCGTTGTGAATCTTGTGGTCATGGGCGGCATGGGAATTCTGTATCTTATGATGGAACGTTTTAACGGCAGCCTGATCCATGGCGAAGAGTTGCCGGGACCGGGGCTATATTTGATACTGGTGCTTGTATTCCTGATTCTGTCGATCCTGACGCATCTGCAGCAGTACAGAGCGACATACGGTCTGGTCTATTCTGAGGTTAAGAATACCAGAATCACGCTTGCTGAGCGTCTGCGAAAGCTTCCGCTGGGGTACTTTGGAAAGCGGGATCTTGCAGATCTGACAGAGACCATTATGGGAGATGTAAACCGATTGGAGCATGTATGGTCCCATTGCTTGGGATATCTATACGGGTCATATATATCCACAGCTCTCATTGCGATATGCCTGCTTGTATACAACTGGAAGCTGGCGATCGCATGTCTTTGGGGCGTTCCGGTCGCATTCCTTCTGCTCTTTGGCAGCAGGAAGATTGAAAAGAGAAAATCCGAGATTACCAAAAAGGCGGGAATTCAGGTGTCGGACAGGATTCAGGAGACGTTGGAGAATATCCGGGAAATCAGGGCGACGAATCAGGAACAGCGGTTTCTTGATGAGTTAAATGAGAAGATCGATTATCATGAGCACGCCATGATCAGTGGAGAGCTTACCGTCGGCATTTTTGTGAACGCAGCCAGCGTTATCATGCGCCTTGGCGTTGCGACTACGATTCTGATGGGATGTAAGATGATCCTTTCCGGTGAGATAGATTTCATGATGCTCTTTATGTTCCTGCTCGTTATCACACGTGTCTATGCACCGTTCGATCAGGCATTGGCTTTGATTGCCGAGATGTTTGTATCTCAGATTTCAGCCGGACGTCTGATGGAAATATATGAAGCTGAGACGGCGGATGGAAGCGACCGTTTTCAGCCGGACGGACATGATATTGTATTTGACAACGTAAGCTTTGCATACGATAATGAACAGGTATTGGATGGCGTGAGCTTTACAGCAAAAGAAGGCGAGATCACCGCACTGGTTGGACCTTCGGGATCGGGCAAGAGTACCTGCGCAAGGCTTGCGGCGCGTCTTTGGGATGTGTCCGGAGGAAGTATCCGTGTGGGTGGAGTTGATATCCAGACGGTAGATCCCGAGGCGCTGCTTACGGATTATTCCATGGTCTTTCAGGATGTTATACTCTTTGATGATACCGTAATGGAGAACATCAGGCTCGGCAAGCATGGTGCATCCGACGAAGAAGTATTGGCTGCTGCTAAAGCAGCGAACTGCGATGAATTCGTGAATAAGCTGCCTTCCGGCTATGCTACACCGATCGGAGAGAACGGAGCGAAGCTTTCGGGCGGCGAGCGTCAGCGTATCTCGATAGCCCGAGCACTTCTGAAGAATGCGCCGATCGTGCTTCTGGATGAGGCGACGGCATCCCTGGATGTAGAGAATGAGACGAAGGTTCAGGGTGCGTTGTCGAGACTTCTTGCAGGTAAGACGGTATTGGTGATCGCCCATCGCATGCGTACCATAGAGGCGGCGGATAAGATTATTGTTCTTGCGGATGGAAGAGTTGCGGAAGAAGGCAGGCCAACAGAGCTTTTACAGAAAGAGAACGGTATGTTCAGCCGTATGACCAGACTTCAGTCTGCCAGCGCGGGCTGGCGTATCTGATACGGGATTCAGATGAGGTGAGACGATGTTATTAACAATCTTTTTGGCAATTGTATTTTGTGTGGCGATAACCTTACTGCTGCTATCGGCGGTGGCGTTTATTCAGGATAAGAGGTTCTTTTCATCCGCACCCAAGGAAGCACAGGCACTCCTTCAGCCAAGAGATAAAGAACTGTTCTATGGCGCAAGAGCGATTGGATGGACACTTGTGGTATTTAGCTTTTTATTGATTATAGGTGTGGGAGTGGTATCCATTTGGGATGGCTTTCGGAGTGAATTCACATTCCTGCAGTTCTTTCTGAGATTTGTGCTGATATTTACCATCTATAAGATCTATGACATGACCTGCTTTGATTATTTCCTGCTTGTAAAGTTCCGGTTTTTTCAATACTACTACCCGGAGGTGGCAAGTGTGTACAACGGCAGGAAGTATGGATACAATATTAAGAGCCAGCTGCTGAAGCTGCTCGTAATATTCCCGGCAGCCTCTGCGCTTGCAGCATGGGTCTGTACCCTATTTTAGTAGGGGTACATCATCATTCTATTCTAATGCTCCGGCACTGACGGTCGGAAGCGCAGACAGATTGTTGTTTTCGGAACCGTCCGGAATGGACTTTAAGTATTCTGTCTCTTTGCGGTGTGCTATTCCGACCCCCTTGATATCGCCGGATTTGGCAAGGCTGACTCCTTCTTCACGGCTGACCACGCGCTGATCGGATAATTGATAGCCGATGATCCTGCCCTTCTTCTTCACAAGTCCAGTGATAGATACAGCATTTTCCTTGGCTGACGGGATCTCATCAAGTGCAGCCTTTGGAAGCTCTTCTAC